>CAZJJF010000495.1:0-2590 GCA_964546245.1 uncultured Anaerolineales bacterium | reverse complement strand
CCCAACCGCGCCAGCAGCGCCGGGGGCGGGAACACCTTCACCCGCGCCGCCGCCAGTTCGATGGCCAGCGGTAGCCCATCCAGCCGGTGACAGATGGCCGCCACGGCTGGGGCGTTGGTCGCGGTCAGCGCGAAGTCGGCCTGCGCCGCCTGCGCGCGCTCGACGAACAGACGCACCGCCTCGTACTCGGCCAGTTGTTCCAGCGGCGGCAGTCGCCACACGTCCGGCGTCGCCAGGGGCGGCACAGCCACCCCGTGCTCACCCCGCAAGTGGAGCGGGGCGCGGCTCGTCACCAGCAGCTTGAGGTGAGGCGCGCCCGCCAGCAGCTCGGCCACGGCGGGCGCCGCCGCGACCACCTGCTCGAAATTGTCCAACAGCAGCAGGGCGCGTCGGTCGCGCAGGAAGTCGATGAGGCTGGCGAGGAGCGGGCGGCCCGGCGGCTCGCGGATATCGAGGGCCTGGGCGATGACGGACATGACGAGGGCGGGGTCGCTGAGGGGGGCCAGGTTGACGAAGGAGATGCCATCGGTGAGATCGTCCAGCAGGTGGGTGGCGACTTCGAGGGCCAGGCGGGTCTTGCCCGTGCCGCCGACGCCGGTCAGGGTGACCAGTCGCGTGTCGGCGCGGGACAGCAGCGCCTTGATGGCGGCTACCTCCGCCTGGCGGCCGATCAAGGCGGTGAGAGGCGTAGGGAATGGGGTGGGGCGGGACGTGGGTGAGGTGGAGGAGGGCAGGGCGGGCGCGGTAGGCAAGGCCAGGATGTCGTCAGCAACCTGGCGGTCGCGGGCAAAGCGCATGAAGACCGCGCGGTCCTCGGCAGCCAGGCCCAGCGCCTCGCCCAGACGCTCCGCCAACTGCCGCGACGGGCGCAACTCGTCCGCCTCCACCTTGCGAATCGTCTCGCCCGCGTAGCCCGCCTGCCGCCCCAACTCCGCCTGAGTTAGCCCCAATCCGCGGCGGCGTCGCTTCAGCCAGCGTCCAAACGAGTCAGCAGCCATCGCCTCCTCCTCTGCCATTGTCCGACCTGGCCATTGTCCGCGCGGGCGGTCCTTATCCCCGGTAGCCACTAGATCCTACCGCCCACTGGTGCCGCTTTTCATCCCGCTGGGCGGGAAGAATCGTCGGGGGCGGCGTGGTTTACTGGGCACACTCAGTACGGCAAGCAACCATGACAGGAAAGGACGCCCCCATGCACGGCATGACTTGGACATCGGTCTGGCTGCGGGAATCTACCTTGCGAATGCTGGCGGCTCTGGTCGTCGCTCTGCTCTGCGTCGGTCTCGATGGCGCACCGGGCGTGGCCGCCCAGGGGCCAGCCCCCAGCGCCAACAGGGCTGTCTCGCCCACTCACGAGCGCGCCACGGAGCAGTATCGAACCGCTCACGAGAAGCGCGTGGCGGCGCGCCTGGATGGGCTGCTCTACGCGCCCACCCCTGCGACGATCGGCCAGTGGTCCGGCGCGCGCTATCGTGCCGCTCACGAGCAGCGTGTGGCGGCGCGCCTGGCGCGATAGCGGGAGCGCCTCGATAAGACCCTAAAGGTCTCCGAGACCTTTAGGGTCTGCGCTCTCCCCCAGCGCATACGCCACCGCCTCGTCTAGCGTCAGGGCGCGGCCCGCGGCCCACGCGGCGGCGAGTGGCGCCGGCCCCAGGGCCGCGCGCAGCAAGCGCACGTTCTGCTCGTAGCTGACGCGGTAGCTGGGTGGCAGTGGCGCGCCGATGACCTCGCGCAGGCTTTCCGCCGCGCCGAACAGACGCGCTGCGCGCTCGGCCTGCCCGCCGGCCTGGGCGACTCCGGCCAGCCCTTCCAGACACTTCGCCGCATTGCGGCGCTCATGCATCTGATGGAAGAGGGCGAGGGACTCGGCGAAGTGCGCGCGCGCCAGCGCGTCATCACCCTGGCGAGCGGCCAGGAAGCCCAGGTCATGCAGCGTCCGCGCGCGCCCGAGAGGGTAGCCCAGGCGGTCGAAGATGGCCAGCGCTGCTCCTAGCAGCGACTCGGCCGCCGCGTCACCCTCGAAGGCGGCCACAGCGCCCAGATTCGTGAGCGCGTCACCAATCTTCCCCTCATCCCCCAACTCCCGCAGCAGCTGCAAAACCTCTTGGAAGCGAACGCGGGCCACCTCATAGTTGGCCTGCTCGCGGGCGATCATGCCCAGCCCGTTCAGCGCCTTGGCGATCAGGTCCTTGTCCCCACCCTCCCGGGCGAGCGCCAGCACTTCCATACCGAGCGAGTGGGCCACGGCGTAATCGCCTTGTATCCAGGCGATCAGACCCATGTTGGCCAGCACGTGACCGACGCCGTCCCTATCGCCCAGCGCGCGATAGATCCCCAGCGCAGCCTCGAGCGCCTCGCGGGCCGCCGCCAGATCCGTCTGGAAACTGGCAAACTTGCCTGAAGTCTCGAGCAGCGCAGCCCGCAGCGGTTCCAGCCGAGGGGCCTGCGCCGCCGGGCGCGCCAGGAGGCCGGCGGCGTGGGCGCGCCACTCGCTCAGGTAGCCCTCACTCTCCCACAGCGGCTCCATCGCGTTGAGCAAGCGCATCGCCGTCTCAGGGTCTTCCTTGCCCTCAGCGCGGCGCAGGGCAGCGCG
>CAZJJF010000494.1:0-2656 GCA_964546245.1 uncultured Anaerolineales bacterium | reverse complement strand
GAGATGATGGGCGCCATGCCGTGGTAGCGCAGGCCGCCGGCGTGGATGGGCGCGGGCATGAAGTCGTGCCCCAGGGTGTGCATCTTGACGATAGGCGCCATCCTGGCCGTGTCGCCGTAGTCGTAGGCGTACTTGCCCTGGGTCATGCTCGGCGCGGCGGCCGGCTCGACGGCCACGATCTGCCGCTTGCGGCCCTTCAACTGGTCAGGGATGAACGGCAGCGCGAAGCCGCCGAAGTTGCTGCCACCGCCCACGCAGCCCACGAGGATGTCGGGGTCGGCGTCGGCCATCTCCAACTGCTTGATCACCTCCTGGCCGATGACGGTCTGGTGCAGCAGGACATGGTTGAGCACGCTCCCCAGGGAGTAGTGGGTATCCGCGCGCAGGGCGGCATCCTCGACCGCCTCGCTGATGGCGAGGCCCAGGCTGCCGGGGCTGTCGGGCGTCTCGGCCAGCGCGGCGCGGCCGGCCGCCGTGTCGGGGCTGGGGCTGGGCACAACGCTCGCGCCGTAGGTCTCCATCATGATGCGCCGATAGGGCTTGCCCTCGTAGCTCACCTTGACCATGTAGACCTTGCACTCCAGATCGAAGATCTGGCAGGCGAAGGCCAACGAGCTACCCCACTGCCCGGCGCCCGTCTCCGTCGCCAGGCGCTTGGTGCCGGCGATCTTGTTATAGTAGGCCTGCGGCACGGCGGTATTGGGCTTGTGGCTGCCCGACGGGCTGACGCCTTCGTACTTGTAGAAAATCTTGGCGGGCGTGTCGAGGGCCTTCTCCCAGCGCCGGGCGCGATACAGGGGCGTCGGCCGCCACAGGCGGTAGACGTCGCGCACCTCCTCCGGGATGTCGATGTGCCGCTCCTGGCTCACCTCCTGGAGAATCAGGTCCATCGGGAAGAGGGGGGCCAGGTCGTCGGGCCCCAGGGGCTGCAGCGTCCCTGGGTGCAGTGGCGGGTCCAGCGGGAAGGGCAGGTCGGCCAGCACGTTGTACCAGTGGCGTGGCAGGTCGGCCTCGGTCAGGAGATACTTGGTTTCGTGACTCATGATAGCCTCCGCAGGGTTGAAGGTGACAGGTTACAGGTGGTAGGGGTGAAACGTGATAAGATGTGGATCGCCTCACGTTTCGCGTTTCACGCATCAGTTGGCAGGACAACACTCAAGCATCGAACAACACTACAGTCCCCAGGCGTATCAACTGAAGGGCATCACGTACCCCATGCGCTCCTTGACGCGGGTGAGGACCGTCGAGGCCTTGGCGCGGGCGCGCTCGGCGCCCTCCTTGAGCACGGCGGCGGTGTAGTCGGGGTTGGCCTCCAACTCCCGCAGCCGCGCCTGGAAGGGGGCCAGGTTGTCGATGACCACGTCAGTCAGGTCGCGCTTGAGGTCTGCGTAGCCCTTGCCCGCGTAGCGCTCCTCAAGGGCAGAGATGGGCACGTCGGCGAACAGCGAGTAGATGGTCAGCAGGTTGGTGACGGCGGGCTTGTCCTCCCCAACGCGAATCTCCGAGCCAGAGTCGGTCACGGCGGCGCGCAACTTCTGGCGGATGGTGTCCGCGTCATCCAGCAGTCCGATGTAGTTGCGCGGCGTCGGCGCGCTCTTGCTCATCTTCTTGGTTGGGTCGTCGAGACCCATGATGCGCGCGCCCTCCTTCTTGATGAGCGCCTCCGGCACGACCAGCGTCCCCTCGCCGAGGCGGAAGTTGACGCGAATGGCGATGTCGCGCGTCAGTTCCACGTGCTGCCGCTGGTCGTCGCCGACCGGCACGAAGTCGGCGTCGTACAGGACGATGTCGGCCGCCATGAGGACCGGGTAGTCGAAGATGCCGACGTTCACCTCCTCCTGCCGCTTGCCCGCCTTCTCCTTGAACTGGGTCATGCGCTTTAGCTCGCCGAAGTAGACGAACGAGTTCAGCATCCACCCCAACTCGGTGTGCTCCGAGACGTGGGACTGAATGAACAGCGTCACCGCCTGCGGGTCGAGGCCCGCCGCCAGATAGGCGTTGGCGACGCCGAAGGTGTGCTGGCGCAGCGCAGCCGGCTCCTGGGGCAGCGTGATGGCGTGGTGGTCCACGACGCAGAAGTAGTTCTTGAACTCGGCCTGATGGGCGGCGAAGTTCTTGATCGCCCCCAGGTAGTTGCCGATGTGCAGGTTGCCGGTGGGCTGGACGCCGCTGAAGACAGTCGGCCTGGCGGACATGGCGGTTGCTCCTTGATACGTGTCATCTCAGTCAGGACCAAGGACGAAGGACCGAGGACCAATAGGTCCGGGCGGCGGTCGATCCAGCTTGGTCCTTGGTCCTTCGTCTTTGGTCGTCAAATAACAAAAAATCCCCTCGCCCAGTGCGGGACGAGGGGATGAACCCACGCGATACCACCCGATTTGGAGGCTGTCGCCTCCCTCTCTTGCGGGCGCTGACACGCCCTGTGCGCTGATAACGGTCGCCTTCCGGCTGAGCCTACTGGACGGGCACGCGCCCCGCGTTCGGTCAGCAGCTCCCAGGCCCATTCACCCCTGGCGTGCGCGCCGGTCTCACACCATCCGCCGGCTCTCTGGAGCGTCGTTTCGAGGGTTACTTTTCCTGATCATCGCTGGTGTCGATTGTGCCGCCAGTATACCCGAAGTAGCGCGCCGTGTCAACTCTCATCTGGCCGATGCGC
>CAZJJF010000493.1:0-2661 GCA_964546245.1 uncultured Anaerolineales bacterium | reverse complement strand
GCTAGAATCTGACACACCTGGCGCGGGGATGGGCATGACAGACGCGGTTCGGCTCCACAACGTATCACGCCAGTACATTGCCGGCGACCGCCCGGCGGTGTATGGCCTCTCGCTGACCGTCGGCGACGGCGAGTTGTTTGTCCTGCTCGGCCCTAGCGGTTGCGGCAAGACGACGACGCTGCGCCTCATCGGCGGCTTCGAGCGCCCCGACGCGGGCGAGGTCGTGCTGTATGATCGCCTGGTAGCGGGGTCGGGCGTGTGGCTGCCGCCGGAGAAGCGCGGCATCGGCATGGTCTTCCAGGATTATGCCCTCTTTCCCCATCTGAGCGTGGCCGACAATGTGGCCTTTGGGTTGACTAAGATGCCCAAAGACGCCCGCCGCGCCCGCACCCGCGAGGCGCTGAAGCTGGTGGAGTTGCTCGACTACGCCAATCGCTACCCCCACGAGCTATCCGGCGGGCAGCAGCAGCGCGTTGCCATCGCCCGCGCCCTGGCCCCCCAGCCGCGCCTCCTCCTCCTCGACGAGCCGTTTAGCAACCTGGACGCCGACCTGCGCCACCAGATGCGCGGCGATCTGGTGGACATCTTGCGGCGCTCGGGTCTCACCGCCATCCTCGTTACCCACGACCAACAGGACGCCTTCGCCGTCGCCGACCGCATCGCGGTGTTGAATCACGGGCGGCTGGAGCAGGTCGGCTCACCCGACGAACTGTACACCCAGCCGCGCAGCCGCTTTGTGGGTGGCTTCGTGGGCCAGGCCAACTTCCTGCCCGGTCGTGCCGCTGGTAAGCTGGTCGATACCGAGCTTGGCCCGCTGCTGGCCCTGGACGATCCCGGCGCGACCGCCGTCGAGGTGCTGCTGCGCCCCGAGGACCTGGTGTTGGGACTGGCCCGCGACGGCCAGGGCGCGATCGACGAGCGCGTCTTTCGCGGCGCGGACACCCTCTACCGCGTGCGGCTGCGCTCCGGTGCGGTCGTCCGCGTCACCCAGGTGGGCGGGCGACCGCTGCCCGTCGGCGCGCAGGTCCACGTCCACGTCCGCCCGGCGGCGGCGCCGGCGTTCGCGGTAGCGACGACATCGGCTTCCCAGGATTTCGCGCTATCCGGTGACCGCTGACGGCAGAGCAAGGACGAAGAACGAAGGGCCAATAAACCAGGCGCGTTGGCCCGTGGTCGTTCGCCCTTCGTCTGCCTGTCGCAAGACCCGCGCCTCCTGTATAATATCCCCATGCGCGTCATCCTCAGCCACGAGAACGCCGATTTCGACGCCGTCGCCAGCCAGCTGGGAGCCTGGAAGCTCGACTCCCGCGCCACGCCGGTCCTACCGCAGCGCCTCAACCGCAACGTGCAGGCCTTCGTCACACGCCACGCTGCGGCGCTGCCCTTCCAGCGACGTGGTCAGTTGCCGCGACGGAGCGTCGAGGCGGCCACGGTTGTCGACGCGCAGGGCGTGGTGCAGGTGCGAGGGATGAAGCCGAGCACGACGGTACGGCTCATCGACCACCATCCGCTGACCCGCGAGCTAGCGCCTGGCATGACCTTCGAGGGCGAGGAGACCGGCGCGTGCACAACCCTCTTTGTGGAGAAGATGGCCGAGGCGAACCTCGACGTCACGCCGGTCGAGGCCACGCTGCTGCTGCTTGGCCTATACGAGGACACCGGCGCCCTCACCTATGGCAACACCACGGCCCGCGACGCTCGCGCCGTGGCCTGGCTACTCGACCACGGCGCGGACCTGGACGAGGCGCGCGGCTACCTCTATCACCCGCTGAGCGACGGCCAGCAGAACCTGCTGGACCAACTCACCCGCGCCGCCGAGACGCACACCTTCGGCTCCTACCGCATCGTCGTCGCCACAGCCACCGCGCCGACTACCGTCAACGAAATCTCGACTCTGGCCCATCGCCTGCGCGACCTGTTCGACCCCGACGCCATCTTCCTGATCGTCGCCATCGAAGACCGGGTGCATCTCATTGCCCGCAGCACTAACGACCATGTGGACGTGGGCGAGGTGGCGCGACGCTTTGGCGGCGGCGGCCACAGCCGGGCGGCGGCGGCCCTCGCGCGCGACGCCGACATCGGCGATGTCCACGACCGGCTGCTCGCGGTGCTGGGCGAACTGACGCCGCCGGGGCCGACGGTGGCGGGCATCATGTCGCGGGGGGCGGTTCGCACCGTCGCGGCAACGGCCACTGTCGCCGAGGCCGCGCGCCAGATGGGCCTGTTCGGCCACGAGGGCTTCCCCGTGACGGATGACGGCCAGGTGGTGGGGGTTGTCACGCGGCGGGACATCGATCGCGCCGTGCGCCACGGCCTGACGGCCACGCCGGTCACGACGTATATGCGCAAGGGGCCGATCCAGGTCGCCCCCGGCGACACGCTGGCCCACTTGCAGCGCGTCATGCTCGACCACGACGTGGGGCAGGTCCCGGTCATCGAGGATGGGCGGCTGGTGGGCATCGTCACTCGCACCGACCTGCTCAAGCACCACGCCGGTCACCTGGCCGAGGGTGTGCCCGACGCCGAGCTGGCGCAGCAGTTCGAAGCGCGCCTGACTCCCGCCGCCCTAAAGTTGATTCACCAGGCCAGTCAGTCGGCGCAAGACCTGGGCTACGGGCTGTACGTGGTGGGCGGCTTCGTGCGCGATCTGCTGCTAGATGC
>CAZJJF010000492.1:0-2668 GCA_964546245.1 uncultured Anaerolineales bacterium | reverse complement strand
GACCGCCAGCGCAACAATATCGAGCTGATCGCCTCCGAGAACTACACCAGCCGCGCCGTCCGCGAGGCCGTCGCGAGCGTGTTGACCAACAAGTATGCCGAGGGCTACCCCGGCAAGCGCTACTACGGCGGCTGCGAGTGCGTCGATGTGGCCGAGGACCTGGCGCGTGAGCGGGTCAAGCGCCTGTTCGGGGCGGAGTACGCCAACGTTCAGCCCCATTCTGGCTCCCAGGCCAATATGACCGCCTACATGGCCCTCGCCCAGCCGGGCGATACCCTCATGGCGATGGACCTGGCCCACGGCGGCCACCTGACCCACGGCAGCCCGGTCAACTTCTCCGGCCAGTTGTACAAGATCGTCCCCTACGGGGTGTCGAAGGGGACAGAGACCATCGACATGGATGTCGTGGCGCGGCTGGCCGAGGAGCACAAGCCCAGAATCATTGTGACGGGCGCGACGGCCTATCCGCGCCTGTGGGACTTCGCCCGCTTCCGCGAGATCGCCGACCATGTGGGCGCGTATCTGATGTGCGATATGGCTCACTTCGCGGGCCTGGTGGCGGGCGGCGCGCATCCGAACCCGGTGCCCTATTGCGACATCGTGACCTCGACGACCCACAAGACGCTGCGCGGGCCGCGCGGTGGGATTGTCCTGTGCCGCGAGCAGTACGCCAAGGCTGTCGACCGCGCCAACTTCCCCGGCACGCAGGGTGGCCCGCTGATGCATGTCATCGCGGGCAAGGCGGTCGCCTTCGAGCTGGCGCTGCGCCCCGAGTTCCGCGACTACGCGCAGGCTGTTGTCGACAACGCCCGCACCCTGGCTGCGTCCCTCCAGCAGGTGGGGCTACGCATGGTATCGGGCGGGACGGACAACCACTTGATGCTGATGGACCTGACCTCGACGAGCGTAACGGGTAAACAGGCCGAGAAGCTGCTGGACGAGGTCTCCATCACCGTCAACAAGAACATGATTCCCTACGACCCGCGCACGCCCTTCGTCACCAGCGGCATTCGCCTCGGCACGCCGGCCGTGACGACGCGCGGCTTCGGCCCCGTGGAGATGGAGCGCATCGCGGGCTGGATTCGCGAAGTGCTGCACAACCCGGAGGACGACGATCTCAAGGCGCGCGTTCGCGCCGAGGTCCACGCGCTGACGGAACAGTTCCCGGTGCCGTAAGACGACCGAGGACGAAAGACCGAGGACCAATAGGTGAATTCCGTTGGTCGTTGGTCCTTCGTCTTTGGTCCCTCCCCAACGAAACGCGGGTAAGCCAGTTGGCCTACCCGCGTTTGCGTGAGAGACGAGACCCGCGACGGGGACGCCTCCCCCTGAGTGCGTCGCCACGCCGCGCCCCGTCCCTATGGGGGAATCTTATTTCATCCGCAAGCGATGCCAGGCCACGCCCAGGATGCCCGCCAGCGCGCCCACGCCGCCGAGAAGCTCGGCCAGCGGCACGGGCAGATCACCCGTGGGTGGCATGGCCTGCGGCGACGCCTTCGCCGTGGCCGTGGCCGCCACCGGCGACTGCGCGCGGGCCGGGGTGGTGGGCTGCCCCTTACGCGGCGTCGCCTGCGCCGTGGCCACCGTGGTTGGTGTGGCGGTCGGCGCGGCCGTCGGCGTGCGGGTAGGGAGAGGGGTGGGCGTCGCCGTCGGGAAGGGCGGGCCCGGCGTCGGCCGCGCCGGAGTGACCCCTATCGGCGGCAGGGGGACATTCTCGACCGGCGGAATCTGCTTGAGGTACTGGGCAATCGCGAGGCGGTCTTCGTCGCTCAGCTGACTGAGGCCGAAACCCTGGAACGCCTTGTGGCCGACGCCGATGGTCTCGGCCATCAGCCCGGCCGCGCGGGGTTTGCCGCCAGGCCGTTCCCCGCTCTTGAGGAAGGTCGCCGTCTGCGCCTCGCTCCACGCGCCGATGCCTGTCTTCTGGTCGGGAGTGATATTCGGCGCCAGCTGGAAGCCTCTGGTGGTAGGGATGACGTTGCCCGCCAGCATCCGGGTGCGGTCGGGCGCGCCCACGGCGTTACTCGGCGTATGGCAGTCGCCGCAACCCGCCACGTTGACCACCAGATACTCGCCACGGGCGACGCCGGCGGGCGGCGGCGCGGGCGGGAAGCCGCCGGCGGGTGGCGCGGGCGGCACGGGACCGTTGAGTCTCGTCGGCGGCACGGCGTTCTTGACGGGGGGCGCGCTGTGCAGGTAGGCGATGATGTCCTGGATGTCCTGCGCGGCCAGACCCGCGTAGTTGGCATACGGCATCAGCGGGTGGAGTTGGTGGCCGTCACGGCTGGTTCCCTCGCGCAGGGCGCGCTCGATGCCGGCGCCGCTCCAGCCGCCGAGGCCGGTGTCCCGGTCAGGGGTAAGGTTCTTGGCGGTGATGACGCCGAAGGAGCCGCTAAAGGACTGGCCGAAGGGGGCGGAGTCGGGCTGCTCGACGGGCGCGCCGTCCTTATAGCCCGCCAGATTCTGGCCGTGGCACGACCAGCAGCCCGCCGCGGCCGCCAGGACACGCCCGCGCGTCGCGTCGGCCTGATGGGGGGGCGCAGCCATCGCCAGCGTTGTCACGAGCGCGGCGAGGGCGACCGCACTCAAAGGACAGAGGAGTGTCCACAGTCGTCGCATGAGGCCTCCCAGCGGCGGGCGGCCCCTCTTCCGCTCGCTGTGTTCAGCC
>CAZJJF010000491.1:0-2677 GCA_964546245.1 uncultured Anaerolineales bacterium | reverse complement strand
CGCGCGGAGCGAGGGGCGCGCATAGACGCCATGCTCGACCGCTTCGACCTGGCCTCAACCCATCACACCCTGGTCAACGCGCTGCCGGGCGGCCTGCGGCAACGGGTTGCCTTCGCCGCCGCCGCGATTCATCGACCGTCGATTCTGTTCCTCGACGAGCCGACCGCGGCCGTCGATCCGGCGGCGCGGCGCGGCTTCTGGGACATGATCTACGACACAGCGGCGGGCGGCACAACCATCTTCGTCACCACCCATTACATGGACGAGGCCGAGTATTGCCACCGCCTGGCCTTCATGAGCCGCGGCCGGCTCATCGCCTACGACTCGCCCGCCGCCATCCGGCAGTCGCTGGGCGCCGACATGGTCGAGGTCGACGCGACGCCCGCCGCCCTCGCCCTCGATGCCGTGGTAGGGCAACCCTGGGTACGCGCCGCCACCCTCATGGGGGCGCGCCTGCACGTCATGCTCCAACCCGGCGTCAACCACGACCGCGTGCGAGACCACCTCACCAGCGCCGGTGTCACCGTCCACTCCGTCGAACCGGCGATTCCCTCCCTCGAAGACGCCTTCGTGACGCTGATGACCGACGCCTCACTGGCGAGCTAGTCAGACAGTCGGGGCTGGTATGCCCTCTGGCGCTACAGCTTGCAGCGCATCGAGCTCGAAGTCCTCCCGTAGCCCGGCGGCCCATGACCGAATCGCGGTCCAGTTACGACGGTCGCCCGCTGGGGCCTGGATGACCAGCGTGACGAACAACACCGCCCACCACTTCAAACGACCAAATTCCAGACGACCGCCAAACACGCCCAGGCTCACAGGTGTGGCCGGTTGGGTCGCGGCGAGAATGGGGCGAACGTAGTTCGGCAGCAGGGTATGGCGTTCTCTAAAAGTCAGACGCCCCATGGTCACAGGCGGCTTGGGGAGGTTCTCGTCCACGTAGATACGTATGCCGTCGACGCTCGTCTCATGGCTCTGGGTCAGACTCATCGCCGTGACGAACACCGCCACTGGAATCCGCTGCCACGCCTCGCGATGGCGTTTGAGGAATCTCATCGCGTCACGATGCCAGCCCATGATCATCGGGCCGCCGACCACCACCCCATCATAGCCCGCCACGCTCTTGACCTCGCCCAGGGGCAGGACATCCACCTGCGCGCTGCTCCTGGCGATTTCCTCACCGACGCCCCGGGCTACCTCAGCCGTCGAGCCAGCCATTGTGGCGTAGGTCACGAGGATTCTTTTCATCGCAGGCGGCCTCCTATCCATGGCCTTCGGTACCATGACCGCTTCATCCGGCCCCATTCTGGCTCACCTTCAAGAAACCGAGGGTGCGAAATTCGTTCCCATCGCGCAGTGCATCCAGGCGTCAGCACGTGGCAAGGGCACAAAAAGCCCCGACACCGAGGGCAGCCGGGGATAGAGGCAGTAGACATGTACCAGGCCGGGACACTGGACACCTCGATATCCCGCCGCCACTTACCTATTTTACACGCTTGCGGCAGGGGCCGAGTGGGGATTCCTTCACAATAGGTGGAGCTTGCCAAACGTCTTCGCCTGGCAGAGCGTTGGTTCTTCCCGGCTGATAGCGCGCTAGTCGAACAACCCCCGCTGATACGTCCCCTCATCGTTGTCGGGGCTGATGAGGCGCGACACCGTGCGCCCCTCGTCCAGCCCGCCCAGCCTGTTGACCTTGTCCACGACCGTCGGGAGGCAGTACGTCTCCATTGCCTCGTTGATTTGCGCTGTGTTGAAGCGCAGCAGGCTCCAGCCGGCCGTCTCGAGGTCGTTGTCACGCCGGTTGTCCAGAGGGATACGCGCCGGGTCACTGTGCCAGGTATCGCCGTCAGTCTCAACATCCAGCTTACCGGCCGCGCAATAGATGGCGAAATCGAGAGCGTAGTCGCGGTCGTGGATGCGCAGCCACTCCTGCCGCTCGGCGACAATCTTCAGCCGCTGGAACTCGGCCCACAGCTTATCTTCCAGCGGGCTATCGTCGAACAGATCGTTGATCTCTTGGGCGGCCTGGAACTTCGCCCACGTCGTTGGGATGAAAATGATGCGCCGCCAGCGGCGGCTGACGATGGGCTGTCGTAGGGCGCGCAGGTCGCCGAGTATGAGCTGATAGTACTCCCGCTCCGCTTTCTCGTCGCGCGGCTCGTCGGGGAGCAACTGCCAGCGACGCCGCCGCCGAATGTCCAGCACCTGGGCATAGTAGCGGATGGTGAAGGCCTCACTGCCGAAGATTTTCGTCTGGTAGAAGGCCAGCCACTCTGGCGGCCAGCGGCCCTTGAGCCACTTTGCCTGACTCCCGATAGGGATGCGATACCAACCCTGCTCGTGAACCAGGTTCCAGTCCAGGTGGTTGTTCACGATGGCGACGAGCATCTCACCGCGACGCGCCATAGCCGTCTCCACCATGGGGCATGCTAGAGGCCAGGGGCACAGGCTCCGCCCGGCGTAGCGGCAGATACCACAGCAGCGCCAGCCCCGTGCCTGCGGCGGTGAAGCCGAGGGCGGCGGTGAAGGCCTGGGGCGCGTAATGACCCACCTCAGCGGCCGGGAACGCGCCGATGATCATGCCCATCCACCACTGCAAGACGAATGCGCCGCCAATCCCGAACAGGTTCACCGCCGATATGGCCCGCCCCCCCAGGGCCGACGGAAACATCTGGCGGAT
>CAZJJF010000490.1:0-2687 GCA_964546245.1 uncultured Anaerolineales bacterium | reverse complement strand
AAGGGCGTTCCGGTGGCGGAACCCGCGGCTCAAGAGGGCGTGATCAACATCGGTGGCGAGTGGTTCTATGACGAGTTCGCGCGCGGCGCGGGCGTCAGCAGCCTTGGCCTTGAAGACTCCGGGTCGCCCGCGGCGCCAGGCGCCCAGGCCATGCCGCCGGCCGACGAAAAGCGCCGGATCCTCGACCTTTTCAAGAACTGATCAGCCGGCACGCCCTGACGGCGCCGCAGGCATCAGGCCGCGAAGAGCAACGGCATCGCGGCCTGTTCGCTGGCGCAGCGGGACAGGTCAGCGAAAAACTCGCTACCGTCGCGTGTCGAGTGCCATGCGTCGCCGCTGAACTTGTAGTCCTGGATGTCGTGGAGCAGCGCGGCCAGTTCGACGACGCGGGTATCTGCTCCTTCTGCCTCGGCCAGCTGCCGCGCGGTATGCCACACCCGCTGGGTGTGCCACCAGTCGTGGCCCGTCGCCTCGCCCGCCATCTGCCCGCGCACCCACAGGGCTGTCGCCTCGATTGCAGTATTCGGCATTGCCACCCCCTGACGACCAAGCACACCTTTGCCCAGGGCGCGGAAAGCGACTGTGACATAACGCCACGGGGTAAGAACCTCCGCCCTACGCCGTCGATAAATTGTATTGCCCGGCGACGGCCCATTATAGCCGGCTGCCCGCTGTCATCAACTTTCAACCGATTGAGGCTGCATGACCTTCAAGACCGTTTACCTTATCCGCCACGCCGCACCCCAGAAGGGCACTGGCATTCCCTACGATGTGCCGCCCGGCCCGCCCCTGTCCGAGGCGGGCCAGCGCGAGGCGCGCCAGATGGCCGAGTTCCTGGCAGGGCGCGGCATCCAGCGCATTGTCCACTCCCCGCTTGACCGCACGGCGATGACCGCCGAGGCTCTGGGGTCGCGGTTGGGGCTGCCGGTGGTCGAGGCTGCCGACCTGGCTGAGCATCGTCGCGATGAGAAGGCCGACGAGGTACGGATACGGGTGCAGGCGTTCTTTACCCGCGAGATGGGGCGGCCGGAGACGGTCCTGGCCGTGGTCAGCCACGGCAGCCCGCTGAAGCTGCTTATTGAGTGGCTCACTGAGGGGCGCGAGCGGTTCATCGGTATGAACTTCCCCGACAACAACGTTACCCCGACGGCCGGTGTGTGGCAGGCGCGGGGCGCGTTGGGCGCGCCGTGGGAAGTCCTGTTTGTCTTCCAGCCCAACATCATGCCCGCGCCGGAGCCGATCCCCGCCTGGGCGGGCGGCGGGCGAGTCGCCTAGCGCGGCGCCAATGCCTGTGCTGCGCCTGCTACTGGTGACGGACGCCCCCCTCGTCGAGGCCGGCGTCCGCGTGCTGCTGGAGGCGAGCGGCGAGGCGGAGGTGGCCGCAGCGGCCAGGGACGCGGCGGAGATTGAGACAGCCGTGGCGAGCGGGGTAGACCTGGCCCTGGTGGACCTGGACATGGCCGGCGGCCAGGCGCTCAAGCTGGTGTGGTGGCTGCACGATCACGCCCCTGGTGTCGAGGTCGTGGCCTTTGGCGATGACGACGAGGCGGTGGTGGCGGCGTTGCAGGCGGGGGCGCGGGGCGCGGTGTCGCGGCGGGTCACGGCGGGCGACCTGGCTCAGGCGCTGCGAGCCGTCAGCCAGGGGGGAATGGCCCTCGATCCGCTGGCGACGGCGCGGCTGCTGCACCGCCTGCGGGCGGCGGGCGAGGCGGCGGCGCGCCCCGAACCGCTGACGCCGCGCGAGATCGAAGTGCTGCGGCTGCTTGTCGAGGGGCTGACCAACAAGGCTATCGCGGCGCGGCTGGGTATCAGTGACCATACGGTGAAGTTCCACATCGGGGCCATCATGGGCAAGCTCGGCGCGTCGAGCCGCACCGAGGCGGTGACGCTGGCGATGCGGCAAGGGTTGATCCCCTTGTAGGCTGTCGCCTCGGCGACCGAGGACGAAGGCCGAAGGACCAAATGGGATTAGCCCGTTGGTCCTTCGTCCTTCGTCTACCCCTACCCATTTTTCCAGGCTCCGACTGCCGACATCGGTGATGCGAAGAGCGAAGGGCGGGCGTACACTGGGGTAGTCGAGTTGCCCCTTGGTGAGCGAGTGATACGGAGGACAGATGACTACTCCTTTCAGCGGTTCGGGTGTGCTGCGCGGCCTGTCAGAGGACCTGGTAGGTCTGGTGGCGAGTGTAGAGAGGTCGGTGGTTCAGGTGGACGCCCGCGACCGACAGACGGCAAGCGGTGTGGTGTGGTCGGCGGATGGCCTGATCGTGACGGCGGATCACGTCGTCCAGCGCGAAGAGGGCATCCATGTCGGTCTGCCCGACGGGCGCAGCGTGAACGCGACACTGGTCGGGCGCGACCCGAATACGGACGTGGCGTTGCTACGCGCCGAGGCGACGGACCTGGTCGTTCCCAGTTGGGGCGATGTGGCCGAGTTGGGCGTGGGCCAGTTGACGCTGGCCGTGGCGCGGCCGAGCGGCACGCCGATGGCGACCATCGGCGTGGTGAGCGCGTTCACGACGGCGTCGACGCGGCGTGGGCAGGCCCTGGACGTGGTGCAGACGGATGTGACCCTCTACCCCGGCTTCTCCGGCGGCGCGTTGGTGGATGCCCACGGCCACATCGTTGGGCTGAACTCGTCGGCGCTGGCGCGGGGTATCAGCACCGCCATCGGCGTGGCGACGGTC
>CAZJJF010000489.1:0-2695 GCA_964546245.1 uncultured Anaerolineales bacterium | reverse complement strand
TGGATCGCGAGTTGGAGCACGCAGCGGCGCTGGACGGCGCGGGTACCAACCAGGTATTTCGATTCGTGACGCTGCCGCTGGCGTTGCCGGTGCTGTTTGCGGGGGCGGTGATGACGTGGGCGCGAGCGTTGGGTGAGTTTGGCGCCACCATCATCTTTGCTGGCAACTTTCCGGGCCGCACCCAAACTATGCCCCTCGCCATCTACCTCGGCTTCGAGCTGGACATGGGCATAGCCCTGACGCTGGCATTGATTCTGTTGGTGGTGTCCTTCGGCGTCCTGTTCACCGTCAAGCGTGTCTTGCGGCGGCAGGTCGAGGTCGCGTAGATCGCCGGCGCGACGCTAGAGATGGCGGCGACCTTCAGGGCCTGCTTGCACTGTTCTGCCCAACGGCGCACAATTGGGGCGTGATGCGACGAGCGCCCCTTCCCCTTAGCCTGATACTGGCCCTCCTGGCCCTCCTGGCCGTCCTGATCGGCGCGGCTCAGCCCGCCCGGTCGCAGGGCGACGATCGTGTCGTGTTCGCCGTCATCGGCGACTACGGGCTGCCGGAGCCGGCTACCGCCTCGGTGGCCGCGCTCGTCAAGGGTTGGCGGCCCGACTTCATCGCGACGCTGGGCGACAACGACTATTCTGACAGCCCGCACGGCGCGCTGGACACCAATGTCGGCCAGTACTACCATGCGTACATCGCCCCTTACCGGGGCAGGTACGGTGTGGGCGCGGATGTCAACCGCTTCTTCCCTGTCCTCGGCAATCACGACTGGGATAAGCCTGGCGCGCAGCCCTACCTGGACTTCTTCACACTCCCCGGCAACGAGCGCTACTACGACGTGACGTGGGGTCCAGTGCGTCTGTTCGCCCTGGACAGTGACCCGCGCGAGCCAGATGGTGTGTCCGACGACTCGGCGCAGGCCCAATGGCTCAAGGCGCGGCTGGCCGATTCGCCCGCGTGCTGGAATCTCGTCCTGTCCCACCACCCGCCCTTCTCATCCGGCCCCCACGGCTCGAACCTATGGCTGCAATGGCCCTTCCAGGCCTGGGGCGCAGACGCTATCTTGAGCGGCCACGACCACGACTATGAGCGCATTGTGCGCGATGGCTTCCCCTACTTCGTCAACGGCCTGGGCGGCGCGACTCCCTACCCCTTCCTGTTGCCGGTGCGCGGCAGCGAGGCGCGTCACACGCTCAGGCACGGGGCGATACGCATTACGGCCAGCCGCGACAGCATCACCTACGAGTTCATCGACATCGATGGCGCGCTCATCGACAGCTACACCCAGCGCGGTGGCTGCGCCGCCGCCGCGACTGGCGCACCGCCAGTGACGACGCCCGCAGCGATGGCTCCGGCGGCCACTGCTCCGCCAGTCCTCCCCACCGCAGGGGTTATTCTCGCCACGACAGCAACGCCCACAGACATCCCCCACGCCACGACAACGCCCTTGCCAGTCCAGAGCCTGGCCCTCTCGCCGCCCCCGCCCGCCGCCGTGCGCCCGCTACGCCTCCTGGAGGCCATCCGCACGCGCCTCGACCTCAACCACGACGGCCAACTCGACCTGGATGATCTGCGGGCCAGCTGGCGCGGCTGGCGCTGAGCAGATGGCTATCCTTTCGCCGCGCCAGGGCTTGTGTGCCACGACGTAGCCCTCCATCCTTGCGCAGGCAACGCCGCCCTCGCGCGGGGCGCGTGCCTGGTCCGACACGATGGGATAACATCGTGCGTGTCAACTTGCACGCCCAGCCTGTGGCAGAGTAGAATGACGGGGCAATGCCACAGGAACGGGACGTGGAGGCGTTATGAAGGTCATCGAGGTCAGAATTTCGGATGAGTTGGCCAAGCAACTAGAGCCATACGAGGGACAGATTACTGAGATTCTGAAGCTGGGCTTGGAAAGACAAGCAGAGCAGGAGCAACTAGCACGACAGGAACGCCGCCCTCGCATCTATCAGGCTCTTGCGAATACTGAGGGCATCACCCTCCCCCAACATCGTGACAGCGACCGGCGGCGGCCATTGCCCGCTCCGATCACAGGCGAACCGCTGAGTGAGATGATCATCAAGGACCGGGGACCACGTGACTAGCGGGTTGTCTGAAACCTTCGTCTATCTTGACTCAAGCGCCCTTGCCAAGAATTTCGTCAGTGAAGTCGGCAGCGTGTGGACTACCGAACTTCTCAATGGCGGCGCTGTTTGTGGCGGCAGATGTCGAGCTTCTCGCAGGCGCTGAGGCGGAAGGTCTGAGCGTCGACAATCCCAATTTGCATCCCTGATGCGTAATGGAGACCCACCCATGTCCACTAACGACCTGAATCGCCACAGCCGCACCATCACCCAAGGCGTGGAGCGGTCGCCCAATCGGGCGATGCTGCGCGCCGTCGGCTTCGACGATGCCGATTTCAACAAGCCCATCATTGCCGTCGCCAACGGCTACAGCAACATCACGCCCTGCAATGTAGGGCTTAACATCCTGACCGACCGCGCCATGGACGCCCTGCACGAGGCGGGGGCGATGCCCCAGGTCTTCGGCACCATCACCATCAGCGATGGCATCTCCATGGGGACCGAGGGCATGAAGGCGTCACTGGTATCGCGCGAGGTCATTGCCGACTCCATCGAGACGGTCTGCCTGGGCCAGTGCATGGACGGCCTGGTCGCCATTGGCGAGACCTCGGTGTCGTCGGGCATCGCGGCGGTCG
>CAZJJF010000488.1:0-2701 GCA_964546245.1 uncultured Anaerolineales bacterium | reverse complement strand
GACTGCTACATGGTGGCGGCGGGCATCCCCACCCGCCGCGCCGACCACGCCCAGGCGCTGGCCCACCTGGCGTTAGAGATGCGCGACTACGTCAGTCAACACGAGTTCCTGGGCCAACATCTGGCCTTCCGCATTGGCCTCAACTCAGGCCCGGTGGTAGCGGGCGTCATTGGCCGCAAGAAGTTCAGCTACGACCTATGGGGCGATGCCGTCAACACGGCCAGCCGCATGGAGTCTCACGGCCAGGCGGGCGTCATCCAGATGACCGCCGCCACGTATGACCTGATTCGGGGCGACTTCGTGTGCGAACCAGCGGGCACTATCTTCGTGAAGGGCAAGGGCATGATGGATGCGTGGCATCTCGTCGGTGCGCGGGACTAGCGTCGGTCAACCATCCAGCTGCACATACAGCCGCTTGTTGATGCGCCCCTTGTTCTCGGTGCGGGTGACGCGGAAGTGACCCACCTCGGCCGTCGCGCCGACGTGGGTCCCGCCGCAGGCCTGGGCGTCGAAGCCACGAATCTCCACGACGCGCACGCGCCCATCCACGACCGGCGGCTCGGCGGTCAAGGTGCGGCGCAGGTCGTCGCGTTGGCGGAACTCCGCCTCGCTGATGGTATAGGCTCTGAGGGTGTGGCCCTCGGCCAGGACGGCATTGACCTTCGCCTCCACCTCCGCGATGACGGCCGGCGAGAACCCCTCCCACTTGAAGTCGATGCGCGAGGCGTCCTCGCCAATCTGCACGCCGGTAATCCACGCCCCGTAGTCGCGTAGCGCGATAGTGTTGAGGACATGGAGGGCGGTGTGATAGCGGGCGAGGGCCAGCCGACGCGCCTCGTCCACCGCCAGCCGCGCCGCCCGGCCGACGCTATCCGGCGGGGGCGGCGGCTCCGTCATGTGCCACACCACCCCATCGGCGTCCGCCTGGACACCCACGATCCGCAGCGTCGCGCCGTCGGCCAGCGTGACGCTACCCGTGTCGGGGGGCTGACCGCCCCCGCCGGGGTAGAAGGGCGAGCGGTCGAAGGCCAGCGCGTCATTGCGGGCGGCACTGACCGTTGCGGCGGCCGCCAGGCGATGATCGTCGTCGAGGTACAGGCGCTCGGTGGGCGGGATGCTCACAGCGTTCGCGTCTGCCCAAAGAAGTCGTTGATGGCGTCGGCCACCTCGCGCGGGCGGCTAATCGTTGGCACGTGGCCCGCGCCGCGCACGACGTGCAGGCGGCTGCCCGGTATCTGCCCCGCGAGCCACTCCGACTCTGCCAGAGGCACGATCACATCGGCATCGCCGTGGAGGAGCAGCGTGGGCTGCTGGATGCGGGCCACGTCAGGCCGCAGATCCACCCCCTGCAGGCATTCATAGAGGCGGATGGCCGCCGCCTGCGAAGCGCGGTCCAGAATCATGCGCCCCCAGCGGCGTAGCGGCTCGCTGTTCGGCTCAGGCAGGCAGGCGTTGACGAAGCCCGCCAGCGTACCTGCGTAGTCGGCGCGGAGAGCCCGGACGAAGGGGGCAGGCCCATCTGACATGGGTCGCTGGTAGACGCCGTCCACCAGTACCAGTCCCTGAAAGCGATGAGGCTGCTCAAGAGCCGCCTGCAATGCCACCGCCGCCCCCGACGACTCGGCGGCCAGGACGCAACGCTCGATGCCCAGGGCGTCAAGGACGGCGAACACGTCAGACACCAGGGTGGGGAAGGTGATGGACTCGACCGGGGCAAGGGTCGCGCCGCAGCCGCGATGGTCGTAGGCCACGGTTCGCCAGTTCTGGCTGAGGATGGCGAAGGGGTCGGCCCATAGCTCCCAACTGCCGGTCCAGCCGCCCATCGCCACGAGGGTGCGCGGGGCGGAGCCAAATGAAGCCACGTAGAGAGTCGCGTCGTCAAGGGGAATGAACACGGGCGCTCCGGGAGCTAGCGATGGATGGCGTCCAGGGTGATGCGGCGGGCGTGGATGTGGCAGATGACCGGCTCACCCCTCGCAATAGCGGCGGCGGGGCGACGGCTCGGGCCGGTAGGGCGCTTCGCCGTCGATGTTGCCGACGAAATCGGGCAGGTCGCCGTGGCCGAGCAACTGGCGAATCGCCATGCTCTCGCCGGTATGATACCAGTAGTGGTAGGTGGTGCGCAACATCAGGTTGCCCAGGGTCACCAGGAAGTCACGGCCCGTCACGAAGGGGCGGGGTGTTGTTAGCGCGTCGCTGGTCAGCGTGTCTAGCCAGGGGTCGGCGGCCTGGGTGATAGTCTGCCACGCCGACCACACTTCTGCCAGGGTCGGCTCGCAGGCGGGCGCGCCGTAGGCGAACTGCTCGTTGAGATGCGGCAGCAGCACGCGACCCTGCCCCACTGCCAGCCAGTAGCGCTGCTCTTGCCAGGCCAGGTGGCCGATGTTCCAGCTGATACAGTTCATGGGCAGGAGTCGCCGCCGCGCATCTTCATCGCTGACGCCGTCCAGGGCGCGCTGGAACTCGTGGCGCGCGAAGCGCAATTGCTCGACGAGGGGGTGGGACACAGGCAGTTCTCCTTCCCGCATCGTCACAGACCGACAAGTGACGCCAGCGCGGCGGCGAGGTCTTCGTCACTGATCAGGTCCGAGACGTGCTGGCTGCGGTGAGCGTACTCGACCACGCCGTCGGTATCGATGATGAACGCGCCCGACAACTGATGGGGGTTCTGGCCGCGCGGCGGCGGCTGCGTCACGTTACC
>CAZJJF010000487.1:353-2722 GCA_964546245.1 uncultured Anaerolineales bacterium | reverse complement strand
GCGCGCACCATCGCCCTGTTCGACGACGACAACACCGTGCCCTTCATCGCCCGCTACCGCAAGGAAGTCACCGGCGGGTTGGACGAGGAGCAGCTGCGCGTCATTGAGAGACGGCGGCTGTACCTGCGCCAACTGGCCGAGCGCAAGGCGGCCGTCCTGGCCTCCATCGAGGAGCAGGGCAAGCTCAGCGACGAGCTGCGCGCGGCCATCGCGGCAGCGGCGACGCTCCAGGTGGTCGAAGACCTGTATCTGCCCTATAAGCCCAAGCGCCGCACCCGCGCCATGATCGCCCGCGAGAAGGGCCTGCAACCCCTGGCCGACCAGCTGCGCGCCCTGGAAGCGGGGGAGCCGCTCGACGCGCTGGCGGCGGCCTACCTGGGCGAAGGGGTGGCGAGCGTCGAGGAGGCGCTGCAAGGAGCGCGCGACATCATCGCCGAGGAGGTTGCCGAGGATGCCGCCGCGCGGGCCGACGTGCGCGCGATGACAGGCCAGGGCGGCATCCTCCGCGTGACCCTGGCCGACGCGAAGCTCGACCCCAGCAAGAAGTATGAACTCTACTACGATTACAGCGAGGCGCTGACCGCCGTCCCGCCCCATCGCTGGCTGGCTATCAATCGCGGCGAGCGCGAGGGCGTGCTACGGGTGACGGTGGACGCGCCCACCCCGCGCATCCTGCCCGCCCTTGAGGCGCGCGCCGGGCTGCGGGCCAACCTGCCGCCGGCCGCCCAGGCCGCCGCTGCCCAGGTGCGCGAAGCGGTTCACGACGGCTACAAGCGGCTGCTGGCCCCGTCCATCGAGCGTGAGGTGCGCGGCGAGCGTACCGAGACGGCCGACGGCCACGCCGTGCAGATCTTCGCCGCCAACCTGCGCGCCCTGCTCCTCCAACCACCGCTGCCGGGCCGCGTCATCCTGGGCCTCGACCCTGGCATCCGCACTGGCTGCAAGGTCGCCGTGGTCGATGCCACGGGCAAGGCGCTGGCGACGACCACCGTCTACCCCTTCGAGCCACGCAACGACCGCCGGGGCGCGCTGGACGCCCTGGGCAAGCTGGTCGATAAGCTCGGTGTGTCCATCATCGCCATCGGCAACGGCACGGCCTCCCGCGAAACCGAGGCCCTGGTCGCCGAGCTGGTCGGCGGGCGGCCGGGCGTCATGTACGCCATCGTCAACGAGGCGGGCGCGTCGGTGTACTCGGCGTCGCCCCTGGCCCGCCAGGAGATGCCCGACCTCGACGTGTCCCTACGCGGCGCGGTGTCCATCGCGCGCCGCCTGCAAGACCCGCTGGCGGAACTGGTCAAGATCGACCCCAAGAGCATCGGCGTGGGCCTCTACCAGCACGACGTGGACCAGCGCGAGCTGGCGGCGACGCTGGACGCGGTGGTGGAATCGTGCGTCAACCGTGTCGGCGTCGATCTCAATACCGCCTCGCCTGCCCTGCTCAAGTACGTGTCGGGGCTGACGAGCCGCCAGGCGGAGGCCATTGTCGCCCGCCGCAACGAGCAGGGCGCGTTCACGACCCGCGCCGAGTTGCTCAAGGTAAAGGGCATCGGTCCCAAGGCGTATCAGCAGGCGGCAGGCTTCCTCAAGCTGCCCGACGGCGTGAACCCACTGGAGAACACGCCCATCCACCCCGAATCCTACCCCGTCGTCGAGCGGCTGTTCGACCTGCTGGGCGTGACCGGCCGCGAGAAGGACCTGCCGCAGCGGGTGCGCGCCTTCCGCGCCAGGACGGCCGGCGAGCAGGGCGGGCTGGCCGCCCTGGCGGCGCTGGTGGACGTGGGCGAGCCGACGCTGGTCGACATCCTCGACAGCCTGGAGCGGCCGGGCCGCGACCCCCGCGAGGACGCGCCGCCGGTCGTGCTGCGCCAGGACGTGCTGTCGCTGGACGATCTCAAAGAGGGGATGGTCTTGCCGGGGACAGTGCGCAACGTGGTCGATTTCGGGGCGTTCGTCGACATCGGGCTGAAGAACGATGGCCTGGTGCACATCAGCGAACTGGCCGACCGCTTCGTGCGCAACCCGCTAGACGTGGTACAGGTCGGCGACATCGTCCAGGTGCGGGTCATCAAAATCGACCGCGAGCGCGGCCGCGTCGGCCTGAGCATGCGGCGCAGCGCGACCACCGACCACTGACCACCGACCACTGACCACCGACCACGCACGTATCCCCGTAGGGACAGGCCCCGCGCCGCCTCTACCGCCAACCAACGATACGCCGACCGCCGCGATGGGGCAACGTTGCCGCCAGGCACGCGGGTGACCCCCGCGCCGGCTCTGGCCGCCAGAAGAATAGGCCGCCGACCAACGCGGACGAGCGCGGACCGAAGAGGCCTTCTTTCTATCCGCGTTCATCCGCGCTCGTCCGCGGC
>CAZJJF010000487.1:0-343 GCA_964546245.1 uncultured Anaerolineales bacterium | reverse complement strand
GGGCCCCCCCCACCACCGGCCGCCGCCCCCCCCGGCCCCGCGGGGCCCGACCGGGCGTAGTTCATACCCGCTCCCCGCCGCGCGCCCCCGCGGCCCATCTTCTTGGGCGGCGGCGGGGGCAACGTCGCCGCCAGGCACGCGGGCGGCCGCGTTTGCCCCCGCGCCGCGAGGCGGCTATACTGTGGGCGCTGCACGACACCCCCCAGGAGCCACGGATGTCCTCACGTCGCACGGCCCTCGCCCTGGCCCTCCTCCTCGCCCTGCTTCTCGCCTCCACCGCCCTGGCGCAGGGACCGGCGGACCCACCCGCGCGGCAACCCGCCCCGGCTCGTCAGGATTTCTT
>CAZJJF010000486.1:0-2734 GCA_964546245.1 uncultured Anaerolineales bacterium | reverse complement strand
GGAAACAGGTAACCTTCAAGTCCTGATGCGGCCCCTTGCTGCGGGAGGAAGGATTGTTTGAAGCCCTCGCCCGACTTCACCAGGCGCATGAACTCCTCTGAGTCGGCCAGGCCCTGCGCCGCCATCAGGTTGGCAATCTCCTCAGCGCGCCATCCCTCGGGGACCGTGATGGTCACCGACGGCGGCCGCCCCTTCTGGAGCGCTGTGGCAATCTCGCGCGGCGTCATCGTCCGCCTTAGCTCGTAGGAGCCAGCCTCCAACTTCGTGTCGATGCCCTGCACCCGCAGCAAGATACGAAACGCCTCCGCATCCGTCACCAGGCCAAGGCCCGCGAGCTTCTGGGCGACGGTGGCGGCCGTCTCGCCGGACTTGATCTCAAACCGTACTGGGGTGGGGTCCGTGCCAGCCGGAGTATCGGCGTCACCCGCCCCCAGCAGCGCCTGGAGTCGCCCCGCGACATTTCCCGCCTCCGCCCCACCACCCACCTCAACGGCGGCCGCGCTCCGCGCTGGTTCGCTACGCTCGTGCCAGGTGCGCCACACAGCGCCGCCGACCAGAAACGCCCCAATCAGGGCTACCAGCGCCAGGCTGAAGCCCAGAATCTTGCGCGCAGGCCTCGAATCTCTCTGCTGCTTCTCGCGATAGGCGGCCAGGCCGCGCGACTCGCGTGGATCTCTCGCGTTCAACGATCTCGCTCCTCGCGCCGCCGTCGCGGCCGCTTCTCGCGGCCAGTACGGCGACGAGGCTCAGAATCTGGCGGCGCATCGGGGGGTAGGAGGCCATAGTCAGGCTGCGCCATCCGCCGGGCGTCCAGATACTCTTGTAGGATAACGGCAGCGGCGACCGCATCGATACGGGGCTTTTGCTCGTGGCCGGCGACACCCTGCTGGCGCAGAATGTCCTCGGCGCTCACTGACGATAACCGCTCATCCCAGTATATTACCGGTGCAGTGATACGCTGGGCCAAAGTTTTGGCGAAGGTCATCACACGCTCGGCTTGCGGCCCCAACGAGCCGTCCATATTGCGCGGCAGCCCCACCAGCACGGCCACCGGCTGCCACTCCTGAATCACTGCTTCCAGCGCGTCCAGGGCCTGCGCCGTACTGCTGCGCTTGACGGTCGTGATACCACGGGCCAGAAAGCCCATCTCGTCGCTGACAGCCACACCGATGCGCCGCCCACCCACATCGAGGGCCAGAATGCGGCCGACGACCTCCGTCATTGCCCATTCTCCAGTACCACCACATCGATCCGGGCGGGCAGCCACGGCAGACGGCGCGGCAGCCAGGGCAAACGCTGCCAGAGCGGCGCCAGCCACGATGCCTCGATGCCTACCAGCGGTGGCTCTGCCAAGGGACCGAGGCGCGCGGCAGCAGCGATCGCCTCTTGCGCGCTCAGGCCACGCACGGCGTTGCGCACCGCATTACGATCCACCCGCGCTTCGAAGCGAGCGCGGGCCGCCACCTGAAGCGTGAGGCGTCGGCCGTCGGCCGCCACCTGCCCAGGCGAATCGCTTAGCGCCAAACGAGTCTGGCCGGGGAGCAAGCGCCAGCCGTCGGGAACGCGACCCTCCACCAAGTGCGCAGCGACGGCCTCGATATGCTGGGGGTCGTACCCCAACCCGGTCATCCGCAGCCGCATCGTCAGTGTCCCCGTGGCGCGGCGCGCCGGTTCCAGGTCGAAACGCTCCGAAACGATGGTCGACCGGATAGTGTCCGGAGCGAGCATCTCGCTGGGCGCCAGTTGCGCGCGCAGGGTGGCCATCGCTTCGTCGGTCAGGCGCTCCTCCAACGCCGCGCGCGCCTCAGCGCGGTCCTCGTCTGTCACCTGTGGCGACACGCGAGTCGCTCCGCCCTCGGTGGCGCGCTCGTTCACCACAGCGACACTGCTGGCCCATGCCGGCTCGATGGCATTGATGGCGTAGGGCGGGACGTTACCTGCCTCCCCCTCTTCCAGCGCCATGACGGGCGCGCGGGCCGTCGCCCCCACCTCGCCGGGCAGAGTCACCTTCTCCAGAATGCGGAAGCGTACCCGTGTGCCCGATGTGGTCTCCACTACAGCCCCCACTGGGACCGTCACCGCTTCGGAGCGTCGATTCAGCAACTGTACCGACCCGGCCGCCCGTTCGGCAGCCAGCTGGCGCTCGTCGCTGGCCGAAACCTCGGTGCGCGCTTCGGCGGTCGCCTCCAGGCCGCGCCCCTGCGCGACGCCCATCGTAGCATCGGCCGCCGCGCCGCTCACCACCGTCACTGTCAGTACGCTGTCGATGGCCTGCTGCGCCGGGCGCACCAGCACCAGGCCGGTCGGTAGGGCCGACAGGGCCAGCAGGCCAAGCCCCGCGCCCGCCGCGACAGTCAAAAGTAACACCAGCAGGCGCAGCGCCAGATTGGGGCGGGCAGGCCGGCGTAGCGGCGGGCGCGGTAGCTGTGGCCGTCGCCGCAGGTCTTCCCCACGCTGAACAGCGCGGCGCGGCCAGCCGACCACCGCGTGACGCCACCCGCCCCCCAGCGCCGCCGGCGCGCGCCGATACACCGGCAGGCCTGCCGCCTGCGCCGCCGCCCGTACCGCCCCATCACCCGATACCACGGCCAGGCGCTTGTCGGCCTCGGCGGTGCGCCGCGCCAGCCACTCAAAGTCGGCTTCAGACCAGCGCGCCCCCTTTGGCACGATGAGGACGATGGTCCCCGCCGCGCCGCGCATTCGGCGCACGGCATCGCCGACTGTCTCGGCCAGA
>CAZJJF010000485.1:0-2735 GCA_964546245.1 uncultured Anaerolineales bacterium | reverse complement strand
GGGGGCGGGGCTAGGGGGCGTAGTAGGCAAAGCTATGCCGTCGCCGACCTGACGGTCACGGGCGAAGCGGACGAAGGTGGCCCGCTCCTCAGGCGGGACGCCCAACGTCTCGGCCAGGGCCTCAGCCATCTCCCGCGACGGGCGCAACTCGTCCGCCTCGATCTTGCGCAGCGTGTGCTCCGAGTAGCCGACGCGCTGCGCCAGATCGCGCTGGGTCCAGTCGAGACTGCGCCGCCGTCGCCTCAGCCAGTCCCCGAACGAGAGATCGTCGTTCATAGGTCGTCGCCTCCGCGTGCCGTCGCGCTATGCCGCTTTTTATGCCGCTGCCTGTATCGGTGACCGACTGCCCCTCGCCTACGCCCTGTGGTTGAATGGACACACGAGATCAATGCAAGGCTTCAGTGACCCAACGACGAGAGACACACGAAAGGAGACGAGGTCGATGTTCAAGCCTACCCGTATCGAGGCAACCGCTTCCCGCCGCCGCCTGCTGGCCCTCATCCCCGTGGCGGCCCTGGCCCTGATCGTCGTCAATGTCTTCGTGAACCTGCGCGCCACCGCCACGCCGCCGCCCATGTCGTCCGCGCCAGCCACCTCAGCCGAGGCGGTGGCCGCCGCCGCGCCCGTGCCTGGCAGCCCCGCTGTCGCGGCGACGACGCCCCGCGAGCTGGTCGAGATGGAAGCGGCTGGCCTGGTCACGTTGGCCCGGCCGATGCCCGACCCCCAGATGCGTCCGGCCTGGCAGGGCGACGCGGGCTACCACGTCTGGGGCGACTGCACCGACCCGCTCGTCAGGCAGGCCGCGCCCTACCTGTGCATGTAGCGAACCGTCACCGACGGGCCATGTCTGCCCTATCGGCAAGAGAGCCTATTGTAGTCTGCAGTCGGGGGAAGTGCAAGTGCGCCAGTTCGGTAGTTCGGTGACCGACAAAAGACAGACCTGGCAGGTTTTCAAGAACCTGCCAGGTCTTCCTCAAGCAAAATCGTCCAACGACAGTGGTCCGGGCGACAAGACCCTAAAGGTCTGCCAGACCTTTAGTCTTCTTGTTCCTCCATCGCGTAGGCCACCGCCTCGTCCAGCGACACTGCCTCGCCTTCGGCCCACGCGGCGGCGAACGCATCTTCCCCGAGGCTGGCTCGCAAGGCTGTGACCAACTCTTCCAGCCTCGCCCGGTCATGCGGCCACAGGCTGAAAGCAAGCTCATCTAGTATGCGTGCGGCGGCGCCGAGCAGCCGCACGGCAGGTTCCAACCACCCGCTGGCCTGCCACACCTTCGCGACGCCCGCCAGGCCGCGGTAGGTGAGCCACCCTTCGTCCGGCCCCAGCAGCGCCAGGCTGTGTCGGAAATGCGCCATCGCCTGCGTGGTGTCGCCCTGGGCACACGCCACGTAGCCCAGGGTGTGGTGAGCGCCAGCCAGATTGGTGCGGTTGCCAACCTCACGGCACAACTGGAGGCCGCGCTGGCCGTGGCGTGTCGCGGCGGCATAGTCGCCCTGGAGCAGCGCCATGCGCGCGGCGAAGACTGAGTCGATGGCGACCCCGTACTTCTCGCCCGCTTGCTCGCGCCACGCCAGCGCCTGCTCGAACCAGCCACGGGCCGCCGCGTAGTCACCCTGGGCCTCCGCCAGACTGCCGAGGCCCGTCATGGCGATCCCGATGCCCATGCTGTTCTCCAACCCCTGGAACAGTTGGAGGCTCTCCTCGAGTCGCGCGCACGCCGCATCGAAGTTGCGGTTCGCTATATGGGAGAAGGACAGAAAGCGCAGGGCCAGCGCCAGGGAATGGGCCGCGCCCGTCTGGCGAAGCGCCGCCACACTCTCTTCCCAGATAGGCTGCGCGACATCGTAGCCACCGACCGCGTTTCCCAGCTGGGCCAGCGCCGCGCCCAGACCGTGCTTGTCCCCAAGCTCGCGGTAGATGCTCACACTCTCTTCCAGGGCGGCCCGCGCTTGGGTATGGTTAGGGTCGTGCTGCCACACCGCCAATCGTCCCAACTCTAGCAAGGTCTTGGCCCGAGGCGCTGTCCGGGGCGCGGCCTCTGGGTGAGCCAGCACTGCGGTTAGCCAGGCGCGGCCCTCGCTGAGAGCGCCGCTCATGAGCCAGAACCAACCCAGCGCGCCCGCCAGCCGCAGCCCTGTCTCCCCTCGACCTGGCGCGGCGACGCTCCACGCCAACGCCGCGCGCAAATTATCAAGCTCGGCCTGGAGCGTAACCAGCCAGGCGGCTGCCTGTGCCCCTTCCCACCTGGATTCGTTGTCCTCGGTCAGGGCGCGGAAGTACTCGGCGTGGCGCTGACGAAGCGCCGCCTCCTCGCCACTCTCACGCAGCCGCTCCAGCGCGTACTCCCGCACCGTCTCCAACATCCCAAAGCGCGGCTCGTCCTCGCCGAGCCGCACCAGCAGATTCTGGTCGACCAGCGCCGCCACGCCGTCGAGAAGAGAGAGGGGGGATTGGGGATTAGGGATCGGCGACGCCGAATCCCCTATCTCCGATCCCGAATCTCCTGCCACCGCTTCCGCCGCCGTCAGCGTGAAGCCGCCGACAAACACGCCAAGCCTGCGAAACAAGACCTTCTCGGCGGCCCCCAGCAAGTCGTAGCTCCACGCCAGTGTCGCTCGCAGCGTCCGCTGCCGCAGCGGCGCATCCCGCGGTCCCCCCGTCAGCGTCGCCAGCCGACTGCCCAACCGCGCCAGCAGCGCCGGGGGCGGGAACACCTTCACCCGCGCCGCCGCCA
>CAZJJF010000484.1:0-2735 GCA_964546245.1 uncultured Anaerolineales bacterium | reverse complement strand
CCGCTGATTTCAAGTTCCCTCGCTTGGCCCGTGGCCGCTGGTCGGGCGCAGCGTTTGGTCACGCGACATCGAGCGGCGAAGTCGCTATCGATCGGGCTACCATTGGTGACCGCGACAAACTGGGCAAGACACTCGGCCACCCCGATGGTTGAGCCTCTACGGTCGCTCGTGCAATGGTAGAGGTGCGATGCTTCGTGGATAATGGTCTGAGCCTGGAACTCGGCGTGAACCTTCGGGTTAACTGGCTTGCCGTCGTGCACCCCGGGCACCCAGAAGGACCGGCAGAGGTGGATGATCGACGGCATAGCGCCCGGAGGGCACCGACATTCTGTGGGATCAGGACTCGGGGCACATGGCTGGCAGATGAATGCCCAGGTGTCCCTATCACAGACGGGGGGGTCGCCAGGATTACATCCTCCCCCGTTACATTCGTACCGGATCGCATTACTCGCGATCAGGTTCCGCACGCGGGTCAGCCGGCGAATCACCTCCGCGACCGAGCGGTTCACATACGTGTGGGCTGTCCACGCCCCGATGTCGTCGACACAGACCCCCAGGCGATCCCTGAGCCACACTAACGTGAGGTCACCCAGGAGCGGCCACGCGGGTGGCTCCCCCTGGCAGACACGGTTCCGCCCGTTCGTCAGTTCTCCGATCGTATTGTCAAGCATCTCGACAGCGCGGGCGGCCGCGGCTGCCACGACGCCGGGGGGATTGGTTACACCAAACACGGCTTTGGCGCAGCGCACCTTGTCCCGCGTGACCGGCCTGACAGGCCCCCTGCTGGGAAGGCTACGGTTGTCGCACCGGCGTGGTGTCGCCACAGGGCGGGCGGGCGCCTCGAGTTCCTGTGTCCAGTAGCCCCCCATCTCCGTCTCGCCATACTCAAACGTCTCTTGCGGCAACATTGATAGCCATGACATGGCTTCACCTCCCTGAGCTGCGACTACGCCGGGCGCGGCGTCACGTTGCCCGATGCGTGGGGCATCTTGACCAGGCGGCCGTTCAGGACTTTGAGCGGCAAATTATCGGCGGCGATGGCGGGCAACTCGCTCGATGCCACAGCATAGTAGCGGCCCAGCTTGCGGGCGTCGTAGAGCTTGTCCAACGCGCCTTCGCGCGTGGTTCGCGTAACGATGGGGCCTGTACCCGCCCGCCGGTGCTGCGCGCCGTGGACGGCCGAGGTGCAGGGCGTGGTTGGCTTCTGCGAGTGGATACGCTCCGTGATGCTCCGCAGGTACTTGTAGGCGATGAGGGATAGGCGGCTGCGGCGGTCACGCACGGGAATGTGGCTCGACCAGGTTGGGATGTTGGCGTCGCATTGCCACACACCCATGTCGATCTGTACCTCGTTGGGCATCTGGTGGAGAAGCGCCGCGCCGAAGCGACACATGGACTCCCACAACGTGGCATCCACGCCGGCCGGTCGACTCTTGTTCTTGCCCTGGGTGACAGTGTAGTAGGCCCAGCCGGGGCCAGCGTTGTAGGCCTGGTAGGCCAGCGCTACGTAGCCGTTGAAGCGGTCCAGGTTGGCCTTCAGTTCCTGGATGCCGGTGGCGATCTGGACCGCCAGTCGTCGCGGAAACTCGCGGTGGATGGCCCGCGTCAGGTTCGCGTCCGAGGTGGTGTCCGTCTGCCGGAGGCCGAGCAGGGTCAGCTTGAGGGGGCGGGGGATGCGCGGGATGGTGGCGTCACGCGCACTGCGCGTCGTCTGCATCACGCCGTCGTGATGGCTGAACAGGCGCACGCCGCCTTCGTGCTGCAGGACAGTGTACGCCACGCGCCACGGGATGCCGTGATAGCGGCTGATGGCTTTCACAATCGTCAGGGCGTTGCGAATGGTCGGCTGCGTGTTGGCGGCGATGTGGGGGGCGAGGGCTGCCAGGGGAGAAGCTCCCGCCGCCGCGCCCGCCACCGCGCCCGCCGCCCCCGCTGGCGCTGACCCGCCCAGTTCCCACTCCCACTCGCCCTGGGTCGGCGAGGCAGCGCCTGTCGTCCGCCGTCCCCACGTCCGCCACTCGTCTGGAATCGGATGCCCGCTACCTACCTTGAATCCAGGCCCGCCGTCTTTCAAGCCCAGGCCGTCGATAGCCCATTGCCCAACGTGATACCAGATATCGGGGCCAGGGTCGTTCTCGCGTGTGCCACTCGACTGGCGGTGTGCCAGGATGTGAGTCAGGCCGATCTGGCGGATCAGATGCTGGACGAGGTAGCGTCCAGCTTCGATCTGCTCAGGCGTTACCTTGTGGCAACCGTAGGTCTGCGGTCGCCAACACTTGCCGCGCGTGCTGGGGAGATTTCCGGCAAACTCCACGGCGACGCTGCGAGCGTTGAAGCCGTTAGAGGCATTCAGGTAGGCATCCACCGGATGCAATTGAAGGATCTTGCCGTCGGGCAGAATGGCATAGTGCGCGGTGACTGTGTCGTAACGCGTCGGGTTGCTGCCGCGACTGAAGGCCATCTGGTGCAATACCAGGGCGTAGACCGTTTTGGGGTCACGTTTCCCCACACGCTTTGACTTGGGTGTCAGATGCGTGCGATCGATGATGCGACTCGGGCCGGTCAGCCAGTCCCAGGCGCGGTTGGCCGCCTGGCCCGCCCAGCCAAACTCACCCTCAGGCGGCTGGCCGGCCGTTGGCGCCGCGCCCGCGCCGTTGGCGGGTGGGGGTTCCGTTGCGCCCGGCTGGCCGTTGGCGGGCGCCTCATAGGTGGGCGAGAAGCGAACCTGCAACCAG
>CAZJJF010000483.1:0-2739 GCA_964546245.1 uncultured Anaerolineales bacterium | reverse complement strand
GACCAAGGACGAAGGACCGAGGACCGAAGCGACCAAGGACGAAGGACCGAGGACCGAAGCGACCAAGGACGAAGGACCGAGGACCAATAGCATACCTTCTGGTTGGTCGTTGGTCCTTCGTCCTCGGTCCGCCGGGCGACCTCTTCGCCCAGCAGGAACACTTTCAATGACACGCGACTCCCTTGCCGCCGCCCTTGCCGCCGCTCCTGACCATCGCTGCGCCGACGACTGCGACGCGACGCGCGCCCTGTTCCCCGCCGCCATCGAGGGCGAGGTGGCGGGTCACCCGCCGCACGCCGCCCTCTACGCCCGCCTGGAGCGTTGCCGCGCCTGCGCCGCCGAGTACATCGCCGCCCTCGACCTGGCCTTCGCCCTGGATGAGGATGGCGTGGACGCGACCGAGACGCCCGCGCTGCGCCTGCCGACCGCGCTGCGCTTCTACCGCCCCGACAGCGAGGATGTGCGGCGCGTCGCGGAGGAACCGGCGGAGTACGGGGAGGGTGACACTTAGCAGATTGGCGGCTGGCTCAGTTGGTTGACGGGCAGGGATGCGACGGCTAGAATACGGGTCATTGTTGTCCGCGGCCGAATGAGGGAAGCTGGCGTGGCTCGACTGGAGCTAACCATTCACGCACGTGATGTGCTGCTCGAACGTCAGATTCCTGAGGCGTTTCTGTGGCGCACCATTGAAGAGCCTGATGCACAAGAGTCTGGCAGTGATGGCAACGTGCACTACTACAAGCGGATCGAGGAACGAGATGGGCGGGTTCTCCATATTGTCGTCAATCCGAACTCCGACCCCAGCCGGATTGTGACAGTGTTCTTCGACCGTCGCGTTCGACACCGTTTTGGGAGGACCGATGCGACTCAAGGTTGACCGAGCGAGCGACGCTCTGTACTTTCGCCTGGCCGAGACGGCGGTCATCGAGTCCGAAGAGGTGCAGCCAGGGGTGATCCTGGACTTCGACGCGGAGGGGCGGCTGGTGGGGATTGAGATTCTCAACCTGAGCCAGCGGGTCGCGGCGGAGAACCTGCGCATCATGCAGTTCGAGACAGCGTAACCTGGCCCGCGAGCCACGCTCTTATCCATCCCCACCCAAGACCGCGTTGACAGACGGCGGCGGGCGCGCTACACTCCACCCACTATCTCAGCGTGGAGAACTGCCATGACCACCCGTCTCTATCTCATCCGCCACGGCGCGACGGCCGCCAGCACTGAGGACCGCTTCTCTGGCTCGGTCGATATTGAGCTGTCCGACGAAGGTCGCTTCCAGGCCGCTGCCCTCGGCCAGCGTCTGGCCGACGACCGTATTGCCGCCATCTGCGCCAGCCCCATGCAGCGCACGCTGGCGACGGCGGCGCTCGTCGGAAAGCCCCACGGCCTGACCCCCATACCCTACGAGGACCTCAAGGAGATCAACCACGGGCACTGGGAGCACATGCGCCGCGTCGAGGTCGAAGCCCAGTTTGCCGACGAGTACGTCGCCTGGGAGGCCGACCCCTTCACCTTCGCCCCCCAGGGCGGCGAGTCGGGCCTGAGCGTCCTGGCGCGCGCGCTGCCCATCATCCGCAATCTGGTCGTCACCCACCCCGATCAGAACGTGGCCGTCGTGTCTCACAAGGCGACGATTCGCCTGCTCATCAGTAGCCTGCTGGGCTTCGACCCGCGCGGCTACCGCGACCGGCTCGATATGGCCCCCGCCTGCCTCAACGTTCTCGACTTCAAGGACCCGGTGCGCTGCCGCCTGATGCTCTTCAACGACGTCTCCCACTACGTGGACCAGCCTCGCCGCGACACCGCTCGTCTGTCCAAGTGGTGGGACGCGCCGACGGTATCGTAATCGAAGACACATCCCCAACAACGAAAGGGACGACAGGCCATGACCGATTGGGCAACATATCTGGACCAGAACAAGCCGCGCCATCTGGCCGAGCTGATGGACCTGGTGCGCATTCCCAGCATCTCGTCGCTGCCTGAGCACGCCGCCGACGTGCGGGACGCCGCCGCGTGGACGGTGGCGCGGCTGGCGGCAGCGGGCGTGGAGAACGTGCGGGTCATGGAGACGGGCGGCCACCCGGTCGTCTACGGTGACTGGCTGCACGCGCCGGGTAAGCCAACGGCCCTCGTCTACGGCCACTTTGACGTGCAGCCGGTGGACCCGCTGAGCCTGTGGACGACGCCGCCCTTCGAGCCGACGATTCGCGACGGGCGGTTGTACGGGCGCGGGGCATCCGACGACAAGGGCAACATGCTGGGGCCGATTCTCGCCGTGGAGGCGCTACTGCAGACGGCGGGGACGTTGCCCCTGAACGTGAAGTTTATCATCGAAGGCCAGGAGGAGATTGGTAGCCCGCAGTTGAGCCAGTTCATCGCCGACCACAAGGACCTGCTGGCCTGCGACCTGGTCCTGAATGCCGACGCGGGGCAGTGGAGCGAGACGGAGCCGGCGCTGCTGGTGGGCCTGCGCGGCGGCTGCGCGGCAGAGATTCACGTCGAGGGCGCTAACTCCGACCTGCATTCGGGCTTGTACGGCGGCGCGGTTGCCAACCCGCTGCACGCCCTGGCCTACATCCTGGACTCGCTGCACGCGCCCGACGGGACTGTCACCGTCGCGGGCTTCTACGACGACGTGGCTGAACTAACCGCCGAGGATCGGGCGCGCATCGCCACGGTCCCCTACGATGAGGACGCCTACAAGGCCCACCTGGGCATCGACGAGCTGCACGGCGAGCCAGGCT
>CAZJJF010000482.1:0-2743 GCA_964546245.1 uncultured Anaerolineales bacterium | reverse complement strand
CGTGCCCCCCCTCTCCGCGGGGGCCGGCCCCCCTCGGCCGGCGGTCGCCCCACCGGTGGCGGCGGGGGCCGTCCCCCCTCGGCCAGTGGTCGCCTATCCTCGACCGGCGGTCGCCCCACCAGTAGCAGCCGTCCGCCCGGTCGCGGGGGCAGTCGCCCGCCCAGCGGCAGCCGCCGCCCGGCCTCCGGTCGCCCACCCGGTCAGGGCGGCCCCAAGCGCGGCGGCCCCAAGCGATAGTCCCTACCAACGCCCGCGGCAGATGCGACCGTCCGCCGCCCGACCGGTGCAGGATGTAGCCATCTCGCGCCAGCATCACCTGACACTCGTGCCTTGGAATACACTATGTCCTCCCACGCCACCACCACGTCGCCAGCTACTGTGATCGCCATCGACGGGCCAGCCGCCTCCGGCAAGAGTACCATCGGCTACGCCGTCGCCAACCGCCTCGGCTACCTATACTTCGATTCGGGTCTGCTATATCGCGCCCTGACCTGGCTCGCCCTGCGCGCGGGGATCGACCTGGACAACGGCGCGGCGCTGGCCGCGTTGGCGGAGCGTTCCCCCATCAACGTGCGCCCGCCCACCTGCGCCGACGGCCGCCAGTCCACGGTGGAAGTCGGCGGCGCGGACATCACCTGGGAGGTGCGGCGGCCCGAGGTAGATGCCAACGTATCCAACGTGGCCCGCCACCCGGCGGTGCGGGCCGCCCTCATCGATCAGCAGCGACGCGGCGCGGCGGACGGCCGCGTGGTGATGGTGGGCCGCGACATCGGTACGGTCGTCCTGCCGGACGCGCCGCTCAAAATCTTTCTCGTCGCCTCGCTCGAAGTACGCGCCCGTCGCCGCCATGATGAGTTGGTAGCGCGCGGCCAGGCGGCCGACTACGCGAGCATCCTGGCCGAGATACGCCGCCGCGACGCGATCGACAGCCTGCGCACCGTCGCCCCCCTCAAGCCCGCCGACGACGCTGTGACCGTGGATACGACAGGCATGAGCATCGACGAGGTCGTGGATCATATCGTGGCTCTGGCGGTAGATGCGCCCCTCGAGCCAGACACGGCGGCGGGGGAGGCGCAGGCAGAATGACGACCCCAGATCGCACCTCGGCGGCCCCTGTCCCCCCCGCCACGCGGCGGCCACTAGTCGCCCTGGGGCGAGCGATCTTCTCGGCCCTGGTCCACGTGGAGGCGCACGGCCTGGAGAATGTGCCGCCGACCGGCCCGGTCATCGTGGCCTTCAACCATCTCGGCCACCTGGACCCGCCGGTGGTCGTCGCCACCACCCCACGCGAATTGGAGTGCATCGCCCTGGCCGACCTGGCGGATGTGCCTGTCACGGGCCGACTGCTCAAGACCTACGGCGTCATCTGGGTGCGCCGGGGCGAGATGGACCGGCAAGTTCTGGCGAGCAGCCTGGCCGTGCTGGCGGAGGGCCGCGCCCTGGCCCTGGCCCCCGAGGGCCGAATCAGCGCGACGGGGGCGTTGGTGGCAGGCCACGAAGGCGCAGCGTGGCTGGCGGCGCGTAGCTGCGCGCCGGTCGTACCGGCGGCGGTGGCGGGGTCTGAGTCCGGGATCGAAGAACTCCGCCGCTGGCGACGCCCTCGCCTGAGTATTACCTACGGCGCGCCCTTGCACCTGACCCTGCCGTCGGGGCTGCCGCCGACTGAGCGCCGGGCGCGCCTGGCGGAGAACACCGAGACGTTGATGCGCGCCCTCGCGGCGTTGCTACCACCACAGTACCGAGGGGTATACGCATGAACGAGACGTGGCTACGCCGACTGGGGCACGCCCTGTGGCCCACCGCGTGGGGCGGCTTCCTGCACGTCGACGTCAGCGGCCAGGAACACATTCCGCCGACCGGCCCCCTTGTCGTGAGCTGCAACCACGTCAACGCCCTCGATCCCTTTGTCGTCGACCAGTACGTGGGGCGACCAATGGTCTTCTTCGCCAAGGTCGAGCTGTACGAAAACAAAGTCCTCGGCCCACTGGCCCGCCACTACATGATGATTCCCGTGCGGCGCGGCGAGGGCGACGCCGAAGCTATCAAGAGCGCGCTGCGTGTTCTCCACCAGGGGTATGCCCTATACCTCGCCCCCGAGGGCACGCGCAGTGGTGACGGCGTGCTTCTTGAGGGGAAAGTGGGCGGCGTGATGCTGGCATCGCGGGTGGGCTGCCCCGTCCTGCCCGCCGCCATGTGGGGTCACGCGCGCTTGTTCGACAACGTGAAGCAACTGCGACCGCGGACCCACATGATGCTGCGTTTCGGCGAACCCTACCGCTTCGTCGGCCCGAGGAAGCCAACCCGCGAGGCGCTGGAGGACATGATGGTGGAGATGATGTATCGCGTCGCCGTCATGATGCCGCCGGAGTTTCGCGGCCCCTACAGCGGCGACCCGCCACCCTGGCGCTACACTCAGACACTCTCGACAGCGGACGGGCAGGCTGCGCCGACTGCGCCTGAGGCAGTAGAATCCGCACTCTGACCGCTTGACACCGTCGCGCTGATGTGGTATGATGGCGATACAACAGAGAGGAGCTTCTATCGCCTAACCCCACACCCACAACCCACGCTTGGGAAGCGTAGCGCCAGGACTGGCCCAGCGGCCAGTTGACGAGGAGGAGGTTCCTCACCGCGAGGTGAGGCCAACCCGCCCGCCCCGCCCCCGCATGCGGAGGCGTCAGGGGCAGCGGGGAAAATCGAGTAGATCGGCGGATGCCTCCAGGGCGCGCCACAGCCCTTCGTC
>CAZJJF010000481.1:0-2745 GCA_964546245.1 uncultured Anaerolineales bacterium | reverse complement strand
CTTCGACGTGTACATCTGGGCTTGGCAGCCACGATACCGAGTCAGTAGACGATGCTAATGACGTCAATGTGAGATGCTGCTCATTCGGAGGCAGCATCTGTCCGGTAGGAGCACATGATCGATATGGTTGGCGTCCCCGTGACGCTCGCAGCGGTCACGGAGTACCCGGACCTGTGGGCGGCGGGGGTGGATATTGTGGGTATCGGTAACTTCGTGACGTTCCTGGAACGCACGGGGGCGTATCGCCGCGCGCACCGCGAGTCGGAGTATGGCAGCCTTGCCCAGCATCGTGAGGTGCTGGAACGCATCTCGCCCATCCACAAGGTGAATCGTATCAGCGCGCCGTTGATGGTCATCCACGGGGCGAACGATCCGCGCGTGCCCATCTACGAGGCGGAGCAGATGGTGGCGGCATTGCAGGCGCGGCAGCACCCGGTAGAGTACCTGCGCTTCGAGGATGAGGGCCACGGCATTGTCAAGCTCGTCAACCGCGTTGTCGCCTACGGCGCGATTGGCGACTTCCTGGACAGGTATCTGTCGCCGTGAGGGATTCTGCACGCGCCGATGCCGCTTATCACACCCTTCGCACGGGGGTGGCGGCTGACCCAGGGAGCGCGGACAATGTAGCCCGCGTCTGACCCGACTTGTGTCGGCGGTCCATGACTGTAAGAATGTCACGGAATCGGCCTGACAACCCGTATCTTGCCTGATAACCCGGCGTTTCAAATATGAACGCCGGGTTAATGTTGTATTAACCCCGGATAAACTGATTTGTCAGGCATGCGCCGATGGGCCGCGAGGAGGTGACTATCGCAAGAACCTGGTTCCCGCCGCAGTAGCTACCTTTCGCGCACGTCCTAGAGAATAAGGTCAGGGTCATGATAATGAAACGTCTCCCCATCCTCATTGGCCTCGCTTTCCTGCTCGCCCTGGTGGCGAGCATCGGCACGGCCGCCGCCGCGCCCGACGCGACGACGGTGGTTGTCAAGCCCTCGTCGCTGAATGGCTGGGGCTTCACCACCACCAACAACGCCGTCGGCTCCTTCGTCGCTGGCCCCGCCGGCGCGCTCGGCTCCGGCAGCGCGCAGCACGAGACCAAGTCCAGCCCCGGCGGTAAGCCCCAACTCGCTACCGCCCTCTTCAACGGCCAGAAGTTCGCCGATATCACTAGCCTTACTTACCGAACCTATATCCAGACTTACAGCACCGACCCTAGCGGCAACATCCTGACCCACCTCCTCAACATCGGCCTCGACCTCGACGGCAACTCGGGCACTCCCGCCGACACCGTGACCATGGTCTACGAGCCATGCTACGGCGCTAATGGTTGTAGCGCCGCCATCCAGCCGCTGAATACCTGGACCACCTGGAATGCCAGGGCCACCGGCCAGATCTGGTGGGCCACCAAGGCCATCGCCGGCACCGCTTTCACCGTGCCCTTCGGTTCCTTCGAGCCTCTCGACACGCTATTGGCCGCCTACCCCAACGCCACCATCACCTTCTTCTCCATCAACGCTGGCAATGGCAGTGGCGGCGCGCCGTGGAACAACTTCGTCGGCAATGTGGACGCGCTGACCATCGCCTTCAGCGCCAACCCCGATACCATCTATGACTTCGAGGCGGAGACACCCTGCACCACGGTGTGTTACGTCAACGCTGCGACGGGCAACGACAGCTTCGGCGGCGGTACGCCCAGTAACCCCAAGAAAACTATCCAGGCCGCCATCGACACCGTCAGCCCCGGCGGCACGGTCCGCATCTACCCAGGTAACTACAGCGAGACGGCCACCAATCGCTGGGTGCTAGGGTCCAACGGACCCCACCAGTTCGGCCTGTTCATCGACAAGAATGGCGTCACGCTGCAGGGGGTGGATGCCTCCGACCAGCCCATCACCAACTACGCCAACGTGGCGGCGACCATCACCACCAACGCCACCAACAACTTCGGCTACAGCGGCATCTTCGTCCAGGGCGACAACGTCACCATCGCTGGGCTGAAGATCGGCGCTAACACTCCGTCCGACAACAAGACCATCGAGATCATCGGTGACGCCTTCACCCTCAAGAATAGCGTCATCGACGGCCCCAACCTCGGTGCGGTGTACTTCGGCGACTGGCGCTATAATAGCGGCGCCAGCCAGTCCTACATCAAGAGCTACACCATCACTGGCAACAAGTTCGTCGCCACCCAGATCGCCATCAGCAACGGCACGGGCTACGGTTGGCCCGCCAGCGGTCAGAAGATCACCAACAACATCTTCGACATCAATCATACGGCGACCCTCGCCATCAGCTTCAATGGCGCGGGCGGTGTCCCGTGGTATGTCGATCCCGTCGGCGCAGCGACCATCACCGGCAACACCTTCAAGAATGGCACGAGCCTCTACATCCGCGCGCGCGGCAACTACGCGCCGCTGGATTGGGCGTCGTACTGGAACGACAACAGCTACGACAAGGGAACCATCGTCGGCCCCAACCCGCCGAGCGTGGTGCGGGATTACTCCTACACCAGTGGCTCCTACACCTTCACCAATGTGCGCAACATCGGCGTCACCATCCAGTTGCAGGTGGACAATGCCGTGGCGGGCGACACGGTCCTGGTCAAGGCGGGAACGTACACGGAACTGGTGACGGTCAACAAGACCCTCACCCTCAAGGGCGCGCAGGCGGGCGTCGATGGGCGCGGTCGGTGTGACGCCACGACCGGCGAGAGCCTCCTCGACGACCCTCGCGGCGCCTTCTACG
>CAZJJF010000480.1:0-2745 GCA_964546245.1 uncultured Anaerolineales bacterium | reverse complement strand
CCCCTTGAGTTCCTCTTGCACGAGGTAGCGCGCCGGGAAGTCGTAGTTGGGTTCGACGTACTGCTCGATCTGCTCGCCCAGGTGGCCGACGATGAAGATAATCTCCTCGACCGGCACATCTTCCAGCTTATCAAGAATATGGCCGAGAACCGGCTTGCCCGCGCACGTGACCAGCGGCTTGGGCTTGGTGAAGGTGTGGGGCTGGAGCCGAGTGCCACGCCCCGCCAGCGGTATGATGACTTGCATGCGTGAGGCGCCTCCCCGCGCCACACCAGATTATGTCACCGCGATACCAGCCTGGTATCCCTGTTGCCCCAGGCGGATGAGCACACCCAGCGGCGGCCGGGATCGCCACCTACTCGACCGCCTCGGCCTCCGTGACAATCAGCGTCGGCTTCATCATATGCCAGGGCGTCGCCTGCTCGTAGGCATAGCCGACCTGCAAGAGCTTCGGCTCGCTGAAGGCCGGCCCGATGATTTGCAGCCCCACCGGCAACCCCTCCGAAAAGCCACACGGGACGGATATGCCACACAGACCGGCTAGATTCACGCTCAGGGTGAAGATGTCAGCCAGGTACATTTGCAAGGGGTCGTCGACGCGCGCCCCACGGGGAAACGCCGTCACGGGCGATGTCGGCGCGACCACCACATCGTACTCGGCGAAGGCCTGATCGAAGTCGCGCTTGATGAGAGTCCGCGCCTGCTGCGCCTTGCGATAATAGGCATCGTAGTAACCCGCCGAGAGAGCATACGTACCAAGCATGATGCGGCGCTTCACCTCGGGGCCAAAGCCCTCATCGCGGGTACGGCGGAAGAGGTCCCACACATCGCTGGGGTTGTCGGCCGACAACCCAAAGCGCACGCCGTCGTAGCGGGCCAGATTGGCCGAGGCCTCAGCGGGCGCGATCAGGTAGTAGGTGGGCAGCGCGTACTCGGTATGGGGCAGCGATACCTCACTGATTTCGGCCCCCAGACCGGCCAGGGTATCAATGGCGGCCCGTACAGCCGCCGCGACGCCCCGCTCCATCCCATCGACGAAGTATTCGCGAGGCACGGCCACGCGCAGCCCACGAATGTCGCCGCTCAGGGCACGGCGGTAGTCGGGCACGGGCATGTCCACCGAGGTCGAGTCCAGCGGGTCGTAACCTGCCAGCGCGCCCAAGACCAGCGCCGCGTCCGTCACCGTCCGAGTCAGGGGGCCAATCTGGTCCAGCGACGAGCCGAAGGCCACCAGCCCATAGCGGGACACGCGGCCATAGGTGGGCCGCAAGCCCACGATGCCCACCAGCGCGGCCGGTTGACGGATGCTGCCGCCTGTGTCGGTGCCGATGGCGAATAGCGCCTCATCGGCGGCGACGGCGGCCGCCGACCCGCCACTGGAGCCACCCGGCACACGCGCCAGGTCCCAGGGATTGGAGGTTGGGAAGAAGGCCGAGTTCTCAGTGGACGACCCCATGGCGAACTCGTCCATGTTGGTCTTGCCCAGCAGAACGGCCCCCGCCTCGCGGAGGCGGCGATAGGCAGTCGCATCGTAAGGCGGCACGTAGTCGGCCAGCATCCGCGAGCCGCAAGTCGTGGTAATGCCAGCCGTCGAGACGATATCTTTGAGGGCAAAGGGGATGCCCAGTAGCGGCGATACCTCACCCTGGGCGCGACGCTTGTCGGCCTCGGCGGCCTGCTCCAACGCCACCTCTGGCGTGACGGCCAGGTAAGCGCGCACACTGTTGTCGACGCTGTAGATCCGGTCGAGCACGCCAGTGGTCAGATCAACCGAGGTCAGGCGGCCCGCCTCAAGAGCTGCCTGGGCGGCTTCCACGGTGAGCGCGTACAGTTCCACTAAAGGCTCCAGTGCGATGATCTCAGGTACAGGGCCAGGCCAGGGTAAATAGTCATGGCGCGGCGGTAGGAATCAATCAAGGATGGCCGGCACCTGGAACTGCCCCGCATGGCGACGCGGCGCATTGGCCAGCACATCTTCCTGGGAAAGACTGGGCGTCACGACATCGTCACGCATCACGTTTTCCAGCCCGACCACAGAGGCGGTGGGAGAAACGGCGCCTGTATCAAGGCGTTGCAGAATCGCGGCGTAGTCGAGAATGGCTGAGAGCTGCTCGGCAAAGGCCGCTAGCTCATCTTCACTCAGGCCGAGCTTTGCCAACTCTGCCACATGCTCCACGGTCTCGCGGTCGAGAGCCATAGTCAAGCGCCTCCTGGGCCTATTATAGCATGCCGCCTGGGCGACGGCAACACCCCGCGTTGCCCCGGCCTGGCTATCTCAAGCGGCGGGGCCTTCTCTCCCGCCGCGGCGGTGAGGGAAAGCCCCGTTCGCGTGTCTGATTCACCGGCCGCAAACCGTGCGGCCCGGCGGCTAAGTGCGCTCGGCAGGCACAGCCCAGATGATCAGGCGGCTGGCCCCGGTCGATACGACAATCACGAGGTCATCGCGCCCTGCGCCGTTGAGCGCCAGCGCCTCCCAGTTCGCTGGAACCACATCCACCAGCCTGACGCGATACGCGGCCCGTTCGCCGCTGATGGCCAGGGATAGCGCGTCGCCGACAACAGGCTGCGGCCACTCGCGAAGCGCGTCGTAGTTCCAGGTCAGGCGCACCTCGCCGTGCGTCCCGATGGTGGCTGCGGCGGCCGATCGCTGCAACGACCGGGTGAAGGGGCTGGCAATCGTGTCTGAGCCGAGGGAGATGATCCGGCCATCGATGCCCAGCCAGCCGCGCGCCATGCTCAGATTGC
>CAZJJF010000479.1:0-2751 GCA_964546245.1 uncultured Anaerolineales bacterium | reverse complement strand
GAGGGCGAGGCGCGTGGGTCGCCTCGCCCTCTGGGCGTGTTGCGTTACGGCTTGGCCGTGGCGGCCGGCGTCGCCGCGCCAGCGGGCGCAGCGGTGGCCGGGGCGCGGGTCGGCGGCGGGGCGATGGCCTGGCCGATGTCGATGCCGGCCGCCTTGGCGGCAGCCAGAATCGGCGCGTAGTCGGCCGGGTCGCCCACGGTCAGGCCGTTGATCTGGTACAGGGCCTGCAACTCCTTGATACCGTCCTCGTTCTTGGCGAGGGCGAGGAGGCCGTCAGAGAGCTTCTTCTTGAGATCGGCCGACAGGTCCTTGCGGACGCTGACGGTGTCGTTGGGAATCATAGCGTTGACGCTCTCGCTGTTGAGCAGCACGCGCGTCTTCTGCATGACATCGGGAATCGTGCCCTTGACGCGGTCGCGGGCGTCCGGCGTACCCTTGTACTCCCCGAACACGACGGCGGCGTCCACCTGGCCGTTGACCAGGGCGATGATGGACTTGTCGTGGCCGCCCGAATACACCCACTGCACGTCCTTGTTGGGATCGATGCCCTGGGAGGCCAGGAAGGCGCGCGGGTACAGGTTGCCCGAAGTCGACAGCGGGTCGGCGCCAGCAATCTTCTTGCCCTTCAGATCGGCGACGGTCTTGATGGGCGAGTCGGCAGCGACGATGATGGAGAAGGGGAAGACCTTGGAGCCGTTGCGCATGGTGGTGAGCAGCAGCTCGACGCCGTAGCGGTTATTGGCTGCGACGTAGGAGGCGGGGGCCAGCCAGGCCACGTCAATCTGGCCGGCGTTCATCGCCTCGACCACCGCGGCGTAGCTGGTAGGCACGGACACCTTGAAGCTGAGGCCCGTCTGTTTCTCCAGCATCTGGCCGATCTTCTCACCGCTGAGAAGAATCTTGGACGAATCGCTGGACGGCACGAAAGCCATCTTGATGGGGTTGGCGGGCGTACCGAGGTCGCCGCCCGCGCTCTTGGCGGCGGCGGCGGCTGTCGGGGCGGCGGCGGCGGCCGTTGGCGCGGCCGCCTTGGGGGCTTCGGTCGCCTTGGGGGCGGCCGGGGCCACCGTAGGCGGAACGGCGGCCGCGGTGGGGGCGGCGGCCTTGGCCGCTGGCGCGGCGGTGGGTGCGGCGGTAGGCGCCGCGGCTTGCTGGCCGCCACACTGGGCAGCCACGAGGGTCAGGACCAGAAGCATGAGCAGGATTCCGATGCGTTTCACGGGGCTTCTCCTCCTTGCGAAAAGCGCAGCGATTCTTGTGGCCGTCACGCTGGGCAGCCACGTACACTGCTATCATACCCCATCCGGAACCGGAAGGCAATACCGGGGCGGGGGGTTGAAGGTTGAAGGTGCACATTGAGAGGCACGGTGGGGGGCAAGGTATACCTGGGGACGTCGAAGTTCGAGAGAACTCCGCGCTGGCAGGAGCGTGTGGGGGTGTTCGCTCCCTAGCGAGGGTGGCTCGTAACGCTCACAACTCGTGGGTTCATCGGCCATGCGACCGGCGGCCTACCGGCCCAGCGGCAGGCGCGTGAGGCGAATACGGCTTCGATCCACGACACAGACTGAGGTTAGTAGTACATTGTGCGGGACTTCCACCAGCACGCGCTCAAGCAGTTCGCGCATCTCGGCGTCCGAGTAATTCCCACCTCGGAACAAGATTAACCCCGGCCCCTCTGCGGCGGCCAGGGCTAACAATCTTGGGAAGTCGAGGTCAGCCGTTACCACAATCCGACCTGTCTCTCGGGCCAGCGTTAATAGCTCCTGGTCCGTCGCTCGCGCTAAACCGAGAGCGTAGGCGTGAACCGCTGTATGCCCATACTTCTCAAACACGGCTGCCAGGCTTGGTGAGACATCCATGTCCAGCAGGGCTTCCATCAGGCAAACTCAATGACCTGCTCATCCGCTAATAGGGCCGCGTAGTGGAGGGCGGCGCGGATGTCCTCGTGTTCCAGGTAGGGGTACGAGCGCAGGATGGACTCGGCGCTTTCGCCTGCGGCCAGCAGCCCCAGCAGGCGCGAGACAGGGAAGCGCATCCCACGGATGCAGGGCTTGCCCCCGCAGATGTGAGGATCGACGGTGATGCGCTCCAACACGTTGCCTTGCTGCTGAGGCATCTTGCCCTTCCTGTGCCGCCTAGCTCTGCGTGCGGCGCGGGTCCAGGGCGTCGCGCAGGCCATCGCCCATGAAATTGATGCTCAGCACGGTGATGGAGATGAGCAGGCCGGGGAAGATCGCCAGGTAGGGGAACATCTCGATGTAGTCGCGCGAGTCGAACAGCAGGCGGCCCCAGGTGGGCATGTCGGGTGGGAAGCCGACGCCCAGGAACGACAGGGTCGATTCCAGCAGGATGGCCGCGCCCACCGCCAACGTGGCAGCGACGATGATGGGACTCATCGAGTTGGGCAGGATGTGCTTGAACATCACCCCGCCGGTGCGCGTGCCCACGGAGTGGGCCGCTTCTACGAACTCCTTCTGCTTCAGCGACATGAACGACGCGCGCACCAGGCGCGATACACCCATCCACGTCAGCAGGCCGATGACAAACACCGTCAGCATGAAGATGCCGACATTGATGCCAAAGACGGCGCGCAGCGGGTCGCGGAACAGGTAAATCACCAGCAGCAGCACCGGTAGCGTCGGCAGCGCCAGGAACAGGTCCGTCACCCACACCAGGAGGTTGTCGGTGCGCCCACCGAAGAAACCGGAGACGGAGCCGATGATGGTGCCGACGAGGACGGCGACGAGCATG
>CAZJJF010000478.1:0-2763 GCA_964546245.1 uncultured Anaerolineales bacterium | reverse complement strand
ATGCATTGGGGCAGGCGCTGGGTGATAGCGTCGGCGTGTTCGGGAGCATCGCGGACGCAGCGGAGTTCATCGCCAACCCGCCTACACTCCCGGCCCTGACGCCACAAGTTGTCAACTGGATCGATGACGTGACGGGCTGGGCGCGGCAAGTGACCGAGGCCGCCACCAACGCTGCCGAGGGCTTCAAGATTGGCGTCGCCTACGGGCTAGGGGAACTTGGTACGGCGCTGGGTGATAGTGTTGGCGTGTTCGGGAGCATCGCGGATGCAGCGGAGTTCATCGCTAATCCGCCCGCTTTGCCCGCCCTGACGCCACGGGTCATCAACTGGATCGATGATCTCGTAGGTTGGGCGCGCACCGTGGGCGCGGTGGCGGCGGATGCGGCGGATGGGTTCAGGCTGGGCGCTGATTATGGTCTCGATGCGCTGGGTACGGCCATTGGCGACACGCTCGGCGCGATACGCGACGCTATCGACCTGGGCGGGCTGCTTGGCAATGACCTGTCCCTTCCCTCGCCCCAACAGGTAGCCGCCAAGATGGAGGCCATTCTGCGCCTGGTCGATGAGGCCGTGACGACCTTCGGCGCGCGCGCCAAAGCTGCGGCGGCCAGTGGCCTGGACGTGGCCGGGCTGAGTCAGTACGCGGGGGCGGTCAAGGGGGTGTTCGAGGCTATCGCGGAAGTGGCGAACGCCGTCAACAGCTACAGCAACATCAACGTCGGTCGTCAGTTCCTCGGCGTCGAATCGGTGGGTTTCGGGAACATTCGCGGCGCGCTGCAAATGATTTGGGACCTGTTCGAGGATGCGGCGCAGCACCAGGACCTTGTACAGAGCGTGACCAGTACCCTGACGACGGCCCTGGACGGCCTGACGATGCTGGCGACGAACAAGGGCGCGGACGCGGGCAATGCGTGGCTCGCGGGCTTTACCTCAGCCATTGGCGGCGGCGTCGCCGTGCCAACCCTTGCACCGGCGGGCACAGGCACGGGCGCAGGCGGGCAGGTGACGATTAACAACGTAGTTAACAATAACAAAAGCGTAAGTGTGAGCGTGACTGCGAGCACAGCCGAGGCGAGCCGCGCCGGGGTGACGGGCATCTATAGCCTCGTTATGTACTAGAGGGGGAATAGTGGCAATGAGTGATGAGCGCAGGCAAAGCAAACAGGGCAGGTGTTACCCTGCCCTGTTGGAAGCCTAGCCTCGCCGTGCCAAGACAGGCCCAGACGCGCCCGGCCCGGTCGCGCCTAGCCTCGCCCTGTCAGGCCGCAGCGATGCGCTTGGCCGTGAAACGGCCCATGATGGGGCGCAACTCGCAGAAACCCACGATGCGCCCGGCGGTGTTCATCCAGTCATCGACGCGGGACAGGTTCACAATCTCGTCATCGACGGTGAGCGAGACAGTAGTCTCCCACGCCTCGAAGACGGGGCGCGTTCGGATGATACGGGCCTGCCCGACGCGAACGGCGCGGCTGTCACGGAACCGCTCATCGGCCCACATCTCTTCGGGGTCGCGCGGCCCGTCGTACTCCAAAACGGCGTGGTCATCCACGATGACACCCGTCTTGGCGAGGTCGCCTTCGCGGTGCTTCTTGGCGGCGGCGACGATGGTAGCAGTCAGGTTGCTGGCCGGGACGGCTGGCCCGTTGGCCGTCATGTACAGCGAGCCGAGGAACTCAAGCCGGGCGAGTTCTTCGAGGTCGGCATCGGTCTTCTTGCGCTTCGAGGAGATCGACTTCATAGCCTTCGACCACTTGTTGAGGGGGTTGACCAGTTGCCCGTTGTGCATGAGCAGGGGCGATGTGCTCGACAGGCGGTAGGTCAGTGTACGAGTTGCCATTGACGGGTGTCCTTTCTACAGCAGACAGATGGGTAACTTCTGGTGGTGTGCGCCGGGTGTACCGGTCGCGTCGGATGACTTCGGTAGCGAAGTCGTGGCATCGCTGACAGAGTGTGATTAAGTCATGTTCAACGCTCTCCTTTCCGAGATACTTGTAACTCATGGGGCGATGGTGGACGCTCAACGGGTAGCGCGTCCCGTCCTCATCGCACAGTCGGCAGCGGTAGCCGTCCAGAGCAAGACGGGCCTCGCGCTTGGCGGCCCACTCAGGCGAGCGGATATAGCGTTCGTAAGCGTTGCGTTGGTTCATAGTGCCCCTGTCAAGCCCTGCCACATTTTGCCGAGCCGGGTCGTAGCCCGCCGCATTCAACCGAACACTACCGCGCCTGACCTTGCCATGCCGTACCGGGGCTTGTCGCCCTTGCGGGCGTATCCCTGCCCTGCCGTGCCTAAGACCGCCGAGCCGCATTCGACCGGGGACTACCCTGGCCCGCCATGCCCCGCCCGGTCGCCCTTACGGGCGTATCCCTGGCACACCACGCCCTGTCCTGCCACTCCACACCCTGCCGGGGACTACCGAGTACCGCCTAGCCGAACAATGCCGAGCCAAATCTTGCCCAGTCTTGTCGCCCTTGTGGGGCGTATCCTTGCCCAACCACGCCTCGCATCGACACGCCATATCTCGCCGTACCCGACCGGGGCCCACCCGACCACGCCATATCGCCCTTACGGGCGCATCCCTGCCCAGCCAGAACGCGCCAGATCATATCGCGCCGTGCCGTACCTGACCGAGTCTTGGCCCGCCGCAACTGGCCCGACCCAAGCCAACCTTGTCGCCCTTGCGGGCGTATCCATGCCTTGCCGTGCCGGTAGCTGCCGTACCGCGCCTGACCTCGTACTACCCAGCCTCGCAGAGCCGAACACTGC
>CAZJJF010000477.1:0-2778 GCA_964546245.1 uncultured Anaerolineales bacterium | reverse complement strand
GGCCGGTGGCTGCGCCTGAGCGGGCGGCTGGGCGGCCGGTGGCTGCGCGGCCGGTCGCTGCGCCTGGGCGGCAGGCTGGGCGGGCGCAGGCGCGGCGGTGCACGCCGTCAGTACGACGGCCGTAGCGACCAGGAGGACCAGCAGCGCCCACAGGGCTTTGAGGGGCAAGCGAGAGGCCATGTTCACTCCTCCTGCGGTGACCCCATCAGGGGGACCGCTGATTCCGGACAACGATGTGCGGGGCACGTAGGCAGCGAACCAAACCGGCCAGGCGGCGGACGACGATGTCCAACCCACCCAACACGGCGCCATGACCAGGTGCAGGTGTGAACTACATCTCTTCCATATCAAGCAGGTACAGATTGATTTGCCCCCCCTTGTCGGAGGCATACAGGATGCGCCGCCCGTCCCAACTCCAGGTTGGGTGACAGTGACTGGTCTGGGTATGCCAGGACGTCCCGTGGCGGCACAGGGTCTGGGGCATGGGCGTATCTGTGCCGATGTCGATGAGCACCAGATCGTCCACGTCATCGCCCACCAGCAGGCTATTGTCGGGGTTGGCGTGGTAGTGGTTGCAGTAGTAGGGCATCCCGATCTGGCGTACCACGCGCCCCCAACGGTTCATCAGGCCGACATAGGGGTCGAACTCATTCTCGTTGACGGCAACTTCGGTCACGACAGCCTGGGTGCGGTCCGACGTGATGGTGCCGTCGTGGTGGGGGCCACGGTTGTCGAAGAAGACGTAACCGTCCTGGGTCCAGAACTCGTGGCCGATGGAGTCCTTCTCCTCCTGGCGGAACAAGGGCCACACCTCGCGCGCTGCCAGGTCAATGCCCCACATGCGCTGGGTGACCAGGTTCCACGGTCCCTCGTGACAGTACATAGCGATAGTCGGGTCGTCAGGGCTGAACTGGAAGTGGCCCACCTGATGGGTGTCGCGCATCGCGTCGTACCAGCCGGAGCCGTCCAGGTTGGCAATGGTAATGCGCCCGTCCTTGACCAGGTAGTAGCGCTCCTTGAACCCGGCGTAGTTGGGGCCGTGGTAGTAGCGCGCGCCGCCGGCCGGGTCCACGCCGTGGCGCACGCTCAAGTCCTCGTTGCGGGTGAAACCGACGCTACGGCGGTTGGGGCTGATGGACGGGCTACCGATGTCGTAGGGGCCAGCCTCCGCATAGACCACGCTGATCTCGCCGTTCTGGGTGTCCAGCAGCTTCAGCTTGTCGCCGGTGATATAGACGATGAGGCGGCTATCGGGTGTCTTGGTCACTTTTGTCACGGGCGACGGCTCGTCGGTTAGCTGGGTGATGACGCCGCTAGCCAGGTCGAGGCGAAACACGTTGTAGTGGGGATCGTCGTGGGGCACGCGGCGCACGCCCGACGCGCGGTCGGATGAGAAGATGATGCTCGCGCCGTTATGGTCGAAGGCATTCTCGGTGAAGTAGAGGTGGTAGTTGTTGCCGAGTTGCGTGAGCTGGCGGACTGGGCGGCCGGTCAACTCATCCTTGAAGGTACGTCCCTCGGCGGGCCAGGTCTGGCCGATCATGACACTCTCCTAGATCGCCACATCAAGGCTGACGTGCGGCGCGGGGGCGGTGGACTCCCGAACAATCAGCGGACTCTCGACCAGAGTGTAGCCGCTGCCTGGCAGCGCCTGACCCTGGAGCATGAGCCGCATCATCTGCATCGCCAGGGTTCCCAGGCGTTGCTTGGGTACGGAGACTGTGGTCAGGGGTGGATTGGAGTGGGCGGCCATAGCGATGTTGTCAAAGCCCACCACGGAGATGTCTTCCGGCACGCGCAGGCCGTGGACACGAATGGCATGCAGCGCACCCAGGGCCACCACGTCGTTATAGGCAATGACCCCAGTGGGCCGGTCGGCCGGATCGAACAGCAGCGCGCTCATGGCCTGGAACCCGCCGTCTACGTTGGGGAAGCTAGAGGGTCGCCAGTCGACGCGCAGGCTCAGGCCTGCCTCGGTCAGGGCGCGCTCGAGGCCCCGTTGGCGGCGCAGCGAAGCCTCCTGAGGCGCTGGCCCCGCCAGGTAGGCGATACGAGTATGATTCAGATTGATGAGGTGCTGGGTAGCGCGATACATGGCTGCCTCGGCGTCGAACAAGATGCAGGCGACGCCGGGATGATCGACACGGCGACCAATGACGGCCAGGGGCAGGCGGTGGCGAACATGCAGGCCAACAAGGGCGTCGGCGGACAGGCGCGAGGCGCAGACAATCACGCCATCGACGGAGCGCTCCCCCAACGTGCGCAGAATCTGCTGCTCATATTGGGGGTCTTCAACGGTGTCGTACAGCAACAGAGTGGCATCGTCGCTGCGGGCCTCGTCTTCGATACCGCGCACAATCTCAGGGAAAAAGGGGTTCAGCAGATCGGTAATGACCACGGCGAGGGTGGGGGGCACTGGGGCGGCCGGGGCGATGAAGATCGGCTCGTAGCCGAGGGCCGCCATCGCCTCACGCACGCGGCTCTGGGTCTTCTGACTGACCGGGCCGCTGTGGTTGACGACACGGGAGACCGTCGCCGGCGAGACACCGGCGGCGCGGGCAACGTCCAGGAGGCTCGGTCGCGATGCCTGCACTGTGGGTTCCTCCGCTGAAATGCCGCATAAGGATTGTATCACATTTCAGCAAGGTGTCAAGCTTTTTCTGTAAAGTTTCGCATCTATTTCTGAAAACGATCTCGGCGTTTCAGATTACGATTTGTGGGGTCTTATTTCTATACTCAGCGCGGAGGATCGTGTCATGTCATTATAACCCCCGTTCA
>CAZJJF010000476.1:0-2788 GCA_964546245.1 uncultured Anaerolineales bacterium | reverse complement strand
GGGGGCGGGGCCCGGCGGGGCGCGCGGGCCCCCCGGGTGGGGGGGGGCGCCAGCCCCGCCCCGCCCCCCCCCGGTTGCCGCCCCCCCCCCCTGGGGGCGGGGCTGGGCGGGCTTGACGGCCGCGCCTTGCGCGCGGGTGACAGGCTGCCGGTGGGCGTGCCAACCGTGGCCCCGGCGGCGTTGGCGGGGCGGCGGCTGCGGCCTGGCCTGTGGCCGACGTACCCGGACGAGGCGACCGTGAGGGTCATGCTCGGCCCCCAGGCTGAGCGTTTTGCGCCAGATGCGGTGGCGACCTTCTTGAGCGCGACTTACACCGTGCAGCCCGACTCGAACCGCATGGGCGTGCGGCTGAGTGGGCTGCGTCTGACCCACACCCAGGGCGCGGACCTGACCTCGGAGGGCATCGCGCTGGGGGCGATACAGGTTCCCGACAGCGGCCAGCCCATCATCCTCATGGCTGACCGCCAGACGACTGGCGGCTACACCAAGATCGCGACGGTGATTGGCGCGGACATCGGCGTGGTGGGGCAAGCGCGGCCCGGCGCGCGATTGCGCTTCGCGGCGGTGACAGTCGAGGCCGCGCTGGCGGCTCGCCGCGCCCAGGAGGCTCTCGTGGATGAGATGGGCATCGAGCACGACATAACCTGGGGCCCGGCCGAGATTGCCACCCTCCTCCACGCCTTTGCCGCAAGTGGGGTGGGGGAGATGGAACTGGAGGTCGAGGCGCTGCGACTGGTGTTGCGGCGGGAGGCGCGTGGGCCAGCCACCAGCGTCGAGGTGGTGGATGCCGCGCGGCCAGCGCCGAGCGCGCCGCCGACGGACGCGGCGCAGGCGCTGACGGCGCCTCTGCTGGGCATCTTCTACCGAGCAGAGTCGACCGATGCGCCGCCCTTTGTCGAGGTAGGCGACAGTATCGAGGTGGGGCAGATCGTAGCCCTTATCGATGTGATGAAGACGTTGCACGAGGTCCGCGCTACAGCGGCGGGGCGCGTGACGGCGATTCTGGCGGAGAACGGCGCGCTGGTCGAGTACGGCCAGCCGTTGATGACAGTCTCCGGTCGCCAACCCCCAACCCCCAACCCCTAATCCTGCCCATGTTCTCTCACCTTCTGATTGCCAACCGGGGCGAGGCCGCGCTGCGCATCCTGCGCACGTGCCGCACGTTGGGAGTGCGGGCGACGCTGGCCGTGTCCGACGCCGACCGCGACAGCCTGCCCGCGCGGCTGGCCGACCGGGTCGTGTGTATCGGTCCTGCCGCGCCTGCCTTGAGCTACCTCAATGGGGCGGCCCTGACGCAGGCGGCTCTGGCCGTCGGCGCGCAAGCTGTCCACCCTGGCTATGGCTTCCTGGCCGAGAGCGCGGCCTTCGCCCGCCAGGTGGCCGAGGCGGGGCTGGTGTTCGTGGGGCCACCCGCCGAGGCCATCGCTCGTCTGGGGGACAAGGCGGCCAGCCGCGCTTTGGCGGTAAGGGCGGGCGTGCCGGTCATTCCAGGCAGTAATGCATTGACCGACGCGGCGGCCGCCCGGCAGGCTGCCGACAGTCTGGGCTACCCCGTGCTGTTGAAGGCGGCGGCCGGCGGGGGCGGGCGCGGGATTCGCCGCGTGGATGACTCGGCGACCCTGGCGGCGCAATTCGCGGCGGCGCGCGCCGAGGCGGTGGGTGCATTCGGCGACGGCGCACTGTACGTCGAGAAGCTGGTGAGCCGCGCCCACCACGTGGAGGTGCAGATTCTGGCTGATGGGCGCGGGCGTGTCGTTGCCCTGGGCGAGCGCGACTGCTCAGCGCAGCGGCGGCGGCAGAAGGTGCTGGAGGAGACGCCGGCGCCCCATCTGCCCGCGCTAACACGGGACGCGCTGCATGCGGCGGCGTGTCGGCTGGCAAGCGCGGCGGGCTACGCCAATGTGGGGACGGTGGAGTTCCTGGTGGATACGGATGGGCAATTCTACTTCATGGAGGTGAACGCGCGGCTCCAGGTGGAGCATCCGGTGACGGAGATGGTAACGGGGCTGGACCTGGTGGCGGAGCAGTTGCGGGTGGCGGCGGGCGAGGCGGACTATGGTGCGCTCCAGGTCGCGCCCCTGGGGTGGGCGGTGGAGGCGCGGGTAACGGCCGAGGACCCTGACCACGATTTTCTACCCCGTGTCGGGACGGTGACTCACTACCGGCCGCCGGGCGGGCCTGGCATCCGTGTGGATAGCCACCTGTACACGGGGTACACGATCCCGCCGTGGTACGACTCACTACTGGCGAAAGTGATTGCCTGGGGGCCAGATCGATCGGCGGCGGTGTCGCGGCTGGCGGGGGCGGCGGAGGAGATGGTCATCGAGGGCGTACCGACGACGCTGCCGCTACTACGGCGACTCATCGCCCGTCCGGCGTTCCGACAGGGGGGCGTCGATACGGAGTGGCTGACTCGTGAGACGTGAAGTGTGAAACGTGAGCAAGACAAGAGATCTGCTCACGTTTCACACTTCACGTCTCACCTGGCGGGTGACTTGGTGGTCGAGACGCCGCCAATGGGGGCGGGGTCGGAGGTAAGCGCGGGTTGCGGGGCGCTCAGGGCGGCGGCGCCGAGCAACACCAGGGCGATCCAGACCAGATCGGCCAGGAGCAGGTGAACTAACTGCGCCCAGACGGGGGCCAGCAGGATGACGTTGATGAAGCCTGCCGTCCATTGGATGAGGACCAGGGCGGTGACGGCGTTCGCCATGCGGCTGACGCTGGTTGAGGGTACGCGGCGCTTGACATACTGCGAGAAGAGAATCAGCCCGGCGCCGATCAGGATGGC
>CAZJJF010000475.1:0-2807 GCA_964546245.1 uncultured Anaerolineales bacterium | reverse complement strand
CTGGAGCGGGCAGGCCGAGACTCAATCCTTCTATGAGAAGGCATGCGCCGCGTACCAGAAGCTGCACAGCAACGTTTCGTGCAATATCCTGTCCATGCCGGTGCGAGAGTTCGAGCAGAAGCTGGCCGCCACGCTGCCGGCCGACACCGCCGCCGATATTCTGGACGCCTCCCCCTACGCCATGCTCAAGTACCTGGACGCGGGGTTGCTACCTCCGACGCCGGCCAACGTGGTCGAGTTCATGACCAAGCCGGGCCGCTACGCGCCGGCTCTGGTCGAGGACAACAAGCGACCCGATGGCAAGTATTACGGCCTCAACTTCTACCAGGGCCGCCACGCCCTGTTCGTGAACACCGACATGTTCAAGGAGGCCGGGCTGAGCGGAGCCCCCAAGACCATGGATGAGATGGTGGAGAGCGCGCGTAAGCTCGCCAAGACCGAGGCCGGCAAGCTCGTCCGCGCGGGCCTCAGCCTGCGCAAGTCGGGCGGTGGCAGCGGCGTGAGCGAGAAGTTCTGGATGTACCTCTATCCCAACGGGGGCAGCATCATCGAGAAGACCCCGTCCGGCAAGTGGCGCAGCAACTACAACAACGACGCTGGCCGCAAGACGCTCCAGATGTACATTGACCTTCTCCACAAGTACAAGGCCGATAGCTTTGAGTTGAAGAGCGACACCGAGGGCTTCCAGCTGCGCCAGGAGGCTATGTACCTCCGGGAGACGGCTCCCGTACGCGACACCATGAAGAAAGCCCCCGACCTGAAGTTTGAGACAGCGCCCCTGCCCAAGGGCGTGCGCTGGGGCGACCTGGCGACGGGTGTCAATCTGTACGTGACCCGAACGGCCAAGTCCCCCGAAGTGGCGTGGGATTTCGTCCAGTTCCTCAACTCCGATGAGGCGCTGCGCCTGCTGCTTGACGAATCAGGCTGGCTGCCGCAACGCCAGGACGCCGATCTGAAGGCGAGCTTCGACAAGATTCCCCAGTACCAGGCGTTCGTGTTCAACGACCCGGCCTACAACATCTACACCTATCCCACACTGCCCGAGTACGACGAGATTCAGACCAAGCTTGCCGAGCGGCTGACGAAGGCCTTCCTGGATGCGTCCCTTGTCGACAACCCGGCTGGCATCAACAAGTTCCTGGAAGAGGCGGCCAAAGAGACCGACGACATCCTGCGCCGCAACAACCACTACGGCGAGAACTAGATGTGACGTGGCAGGGGTGACGGGTCGCCGTGACCTGTCACCCCTGGCCTGGAGAGCGACACATGGCCGAGCCACAACGAGGTGTTCTTCCGGCAGGCGGGGCGGGGCACGTAGACGAGATGCCCGCGCCGCGCCGTATCCGCAGTCGGCTACTGACGGTGGAGCAGCGGCGTTGGGTGTTCTGCTACCTGGCCCTGCTGCCTATTCTGGGCCTGTTCATGGTTCTGCGGGTGCTACCCATCGTGCGCACGTTTGTCTTGAGTGTGTACGAGGGAACCATCGTGGCCCCGCAAGCCGAGTTTGTCGGTCTGGCCCACTATCTGAACCTGCTTCAGGACATCAACTTCCAGACTGCCCTCCGCAACACCACCCTGTTCGCACTCATCATTGTCAGCCTTGGGGTGACGACCGGCCTGGTCCTGGCGCTGCTCATGGACCAACGCTTTCGCCTATCGCCCGTCTACGAGACGCTCTACTTCCTGCCCTACATCACCCCCATGGTGCCTGTTGCCCTCATCTGGAAGTGGATCTATGACCCATCCTATGGCCTGCTCAACTACATCCTGTCCTGGTTTGGTATCCAGCCAATCGGCTGGCTGGTCTACCCCAACATTGCCTTGTGGTCCATCGCCATGATGAGCGTCTGGAAGATTCTGGGCTACAACATGATCATCTTCCTGGTCGGCCTGCGCAATATCCCGGCCATGTACTATGAGGCGGCCGCCATCGATGGCGCTCGGCCGAGCCAGTCGCTGCGCTATATCACGCTGCCCCTGCTCAAGCCCATCATCCTCTTCGTCCTCGTCGTCAACACCATCGGCGCCTATAACGTCTTCACCCAGGTCTACGTGATGACGGCGGAGTCTTCCGGCTCGGCCGCCAACACAGTGCGAGTGATGGTCTACGACATCTGGGAGAACGCCTTCCGCTACTTCCGTATGGGCTACGCCTCGGCCGAGGCCGTCATCTTGTTCGTCATCATCCTGCTGCTCACCCTTGTCCAGTTCCGCGTCATTCGAACGGAGGACTGACGATGGCCTACCTGCCCCTATCGCGGCGCGTGTCACCCGCTCGCGTGCTCATGCAGATCGTGCTCCTGGTGGGGGCCATCATCATGGTCTTTCCCTTTCTCTACATGATCGGCACGTCCTTCAAGCCCGCGCCAGAGACCATCGCCTGGCCGCCGACACTGCTGCCGCGCCAGCCAACGCTGGAGAACTACGCTGCCCTGGCGACACGCGCGCCCTTTGCCCGCTACTTCCTCAATAGCCTCATCGTCGCCATCCTATCTACGTTGGGCATCGTGTTCACCAGCACCCTGGCGGGCTTCATCTTTGCCAAGTATCGTTTCCCGCTGCGCAACGTCCTGTTCATCATCGTGCTTGCCACGTCCATGGTCCCCTTTGAGACGTACCTGATTCCCCTGTACCTGATCGCCAAGGACTTGCGGATAATCAACACCTACCAGGGCATCGTCGCACCCTATCTCATCATGAGCTTCGGCGTGTTCCTGATGCGCCAGTCCATCAGCTCCTCGATTCCCGACGAATTGCTCGACGCCGCGCGCATCGATGGCGCGTCGGAGTGGCGCATCTTCCGCCAG
>CAZJJF010000474.1:0-2807 GCA_964546245.1 uncultured Anaerolineales bacterium | reverse complement strand
GCTTGGGCTACCCGAGTATCGCCGAGGAGGAGGACATTCTACTGCGCTACGAGCAGGCCGATCCCCTCGCGAACCTGTCGGTCGTCCTGGAAGGGGCGGATATGCTGGCGCTGGCGAAGCTGCGTCAACAGGTGCGCGTGGAGGCGTCGGTGCGTAACTATATTGTGCGCATCGTGCACGCGACGCGCGGCCACGCGGCGGTGGAGCTGGGGGCCAGTCCGCGCGGCTCGCTGGCGTTGTATCAGGCGAGCCAGGCGCTGGCGGCGATTCGGGGGCGGGACTTTGTGCTGCCGGATGATGTGAAGAGTCTCGCGCCCCACGTGCTGACTCACCGCCTGATTCTGTCGAGCCAGATGAAGCTGCGGGGGCGGACGCCAGAGCAGATTGTGCAGGAGATTGTGGCGGCGACGCCGGCGCCGGTGGAGACGTAGGGGGTGGGGCTGTCGGCGAGCGCGCGCAGTGTCGGGGCCAGGTGAGGCATGAGATGAGGCGGTGATGTTTTCGGATGCGTGGGTGCTGTTGGGCATCATTCTGATTGGGATGGGCACGTGGTTTCGCCAGCCGGGTATGCTCGCGCTGGGCATCCTGCTGTTGGTGATTCTCCCCATTGCCTGGGCGTGGAAGCGACTGGTGTTGCGGGCAGTGAGCTACGAGCGCGCCCTGGACGAGAGTCGCGTCTTCGCCGGTGAGTCGACGGGGTTGCGCCTGATCACCACGAACCGCAAGCCGCTGCCCGTGCCGTGGCTGACCATCGAGGACACTTTTCCGGCCGGGGTGGAGGTGGTCGAGCGGGACACAGGGCCGGCCGCCAGTGGCGGTGAGCGGACGCTGAGTAATGTGATGGCGCTGCGCTGGTACGAGCGCGTGGTGCGCCAGTACACGCTGCGCTGCCCGGCGCGCGGTTTCTACTTTATCGGGCCGGCGACGCTGCGCTCTGGCGACCTGTTCGGCTTGTTCGAGACGCGGGCGCGGGTGTCGGCGGCAACGCGGTTGATCGTCTATCCTCAGGTGTCGCCGCTAGAGGAGCTGGGCTTTCCGGCCAAGGAACCCTTTGGCGACGCTCGCTCGCCTCAGCCTATCTTTGAGGATCCGCTGCGCACGGTGGGCATCCGCAATTATCAGCCTGAGGACTCCTTCCGCCACGTGCATTGGAAGGCCAGCGCGCGGCAGCAGCAGCTACAGACCCGCGTCTACGAGCCGACGACGACACAGCGTATCATCATCGTGCTCAATATCGCCACCTTTGCCAATCCGTGGGTTGGCATTCTGCCGGAGGTGCAGGAGCGTGTCATCTCGGTGGCGGCGTCCATTGCTTACCACGCCACGCAGCGGCGGCAGGCGGTGGGGCTGGTTGCCAATGGCTCGGTGCCGCGCTCGGATCAGACGATTCGGGTGATGCCGAGTCGCGATCCTGGTGTGTTGACGCGCATCCTGGAGGCGCTGGCGGCGGTGGGGCAGTTCTCGACGGAGCGTATCGAGCGCATTCTGGCGCAGGAGGCGCCACGGATGCCGTGGGGGGCGACGCTGGTGGTGGTGACGTGTGTCGTCACGCCGGAGTTGATTGCGGAGATGGCGCGGCTGCGGTCGGCGGCGCGGCGCATGGTGCTGGTGTCGCTGGATGCCAGGTACACGGAGGATTCGCTGCCGGGCATCGTTATCTATCACATCCCGCCGGCCGAGGTGGGGTATGGGCGGCCGGCGGAGGTTGTGCCGCTGGACGCCCTGGCGGGCCGCGACGTGGCGATGGCGATGGATGACGACCCAGACGAAATCTTCCGGCGGCCGCTGGGGGACGCTCGATGAGCGCAACGCGACTGCGGCGCGAGCTGCTGCGGCTGGCGACGGCGCTGATGGAGGCGGCCTGGTTTTGGGCGGCGTGGGCGGCGGCGTTTGGCCTGTTTAGTCCCCAGTCCCAAGCGCCGTCCCTCGCTCTGGTGAGTCTGCTGATGGTGATCGCGGTGTTCGTGGCGCGCTATCTAGACCTGGGGCACGCGGGCGCGCTGCGGCAGGCGGTGGCCGTGGCCGTGGCGGTCGCGGGGCTGATGTTCGTCGCGGCGGCGGCGTTGGGCCTGGGTGGGCCGGGTACGTTCCTGACGGGGTTGCGGGACTTCTACGACCCTAATCTGCTGTTCATTGCGGGCTATCTGGCGCTGTGGTGGCGCGCTATCAGCCTCGTCGGTGGGGGGTTTAGCGCCGACCAGACCGGGTTCCGTTTTCGGGTGGGTGTGATCGTGTTGATGTGGGTGCTCTTCGCCGCGGCCTTTGCGGGCGTGTCGGTCACGCTGGGGGTCTTCGTCTTTTTTACGATGGGCCTGCTGGCGATGGGGCTGGCGCGGGTGGAGGATGTCAGCCGCGATGTGGCGGGGGTCGCTACGCCCTTCGACCGGGGGTGGGTGGGTATCCTGGTGGGGGCGGTGGTCGCGGTCATGCTGGTTGGCCTGCTAATCAGCGTGCTGTTTTCGGTGAGCACGATTCGCGCTGTCCTGGGCTGGATGGGGCCGCTGTGGGAGGTGCTGGCTCAGATTCTGGTGGGCTTGCTGACAATTTTTGCGATTTTGCTGTCGCCCCTGGTGGAGGCGCTGGCGCGCACCTTGCGCCCTATTCTGGACAGCCTGCCGCTACGACCGTTGCCGACGCCGACGCCAGGCGACCAGGAGGTTACGCAGGCGACGTCTATCCTGCCCGAGGCGCTAGGCATGGGGCTGAAGTGGGCGCTGCTGGCGGTGGGGCTGGTGGTGGCGTTGGAGCTGCTGGGGGTTGTGACGCTGCTGCGGATGGGCACGGGTGTGAACACCAGACCACAGGAG
>CAZJJF010000473.1:0-2809 GCA_964546245.1 uncultured Anaerolineales bacterium | reverse complement strand
TCGGTCCCGTTGGGGCGCGGCTGCCAGCCGCCACGTTGATAGCGCGCCTGCTCGCCGCCGATCTGCCCCTTGAGCGTGACCGAGCCATCGGCGGCCACCAGGGGGCGCATCTCGCCATCGACGAAATACTGGTAGACCAACGGCACAACCCGCTCGTCCGTCGTCACGAGAGTCACATCCTGGCGCAGCACAGCCAGCCAGGCTGCGATCTCCCCCGCGTTCGGCACCGTCGCCGACAGGCACACCATCTTCACCGACGGCGGGGCCAGAATGATGGCCTCCTCCCAGGCCGTCCCCCGCTCCGGGTCGGCCATGTAATGCACCTCGTCGAAGATGACGGCGGCCACCTCGGTCTCGTCGCCCTGCAACAGCATGTTGCGGTAGACCTCGGTGGTCATCACCACCAGCGGCGCGTCGCCGTTCTCCACCAGGTCCCCCGTCATCAGCCCGATACGCTCCGCCCCGTACTGGGCGCGGAAGTCGCGAAACTTCTGGTTGGACAACGCCTTGAGAGGCGTCGTATACACCACGCGCTCGCCGCGGCTCAACGCCTCCCACACCGCGTACTCGGCCACGACCGTCTTGCCCGTGCCGGTGGGAGCCGCCACCAACACCGAGTGACCGGCGGCCAGGGCCGTGATAGCCTCGCGCTGGAACGGGTCCAGCGGGAACGGATAGCGCGCGGCGAAAGCGTCAAGGGAAAGATTGGAGACTGGGGATTGGAGATGGATGCTCATGCACCAATTATGACGACTCTGCCACGATTTGGCAATCCCGGCGCAACGCCACGCGCCGCCGCATGCCAGCCATCAAGCTATAGCCACGCAAGGCACGGACCACACGGACTAGGCCCCTGCCCCTTCCGTGTGGTCCGTGTATTCCGTGATCGCCTCTTAGTCTGCCCCACAACCCGTCAACTACTTGCACCCCCACCCCAGCACAAACTACCCCAAATGCGGTATACTGCCCCTAGCGCCCCTCCACGCGCCGCGCCCCCTGCAACACGTCGCATGCAACGCGCCAAAGGATGATCCTTCGCCTACACTTTTTCATCTGCACCACTTCGAGGGCCAACCCGCCCACCAATCACTCATCCCTACCCCTACTCGCCCAGCACCTGGATGACCACCTCCCGCGACAGCGGGCCGTCATACTCGGCAAAGTACACCCGCTGACGGCCGCCGCGCAGGACACGACCATCGGCAATAGGGAACGTCGCGAAGTAGCCGCTCAGCACACTACGCAGGTGGGCGTGGGCATTGAAGCCCAGGCGGCCATCGAAGTCCAGGTAGCGGTTGTGCCAATAGCTCGCATCCTCCGGCGCGAGGTGTTCCAGGTGGGCCAGCACGTCGCGCTCCAGGCACTCGATACCCTCAGTTACCACGATGCCCGCCGAGGTGTGCTGGTTGATGACGTTGACCAGGCCATTGGTCACACCACTGTCGCGAACGACACCCTCCATCAGGTCAGTGATGTCGATCATCTCCAACTCGCGGCGGCTCTGGACGGCCAGCTTCTCAAGTTTGACCTTCATGCCTTGCCCTCCCCCAGCAATCTCTCGGCATTCTCGCGGAACACCAGGTCCAGGCAGCCCTCGCTCAAGCCCAACCGCTTGACCGCCATCACCATGTTCTTGATCTCGACCCGTGGGTAGTTCGACCCAAACACCATCTGGTGGCGCAGGCTGCGCTCGAAGACAGTCAGCGGAACCTGCCCCTTCATCGCGAAGGCCAGGAAGTCCCACGGGTTGTCGAAGTACAGCGCCGACGTATCCAGATGGATGTTGGGGTACTTCAGGGCCAGCGCGACACAGTCCAGCACCCACGGCCAGCCCAGATGGGCGATGACGATGTTCAGCTTCGGGAAGTCGGCCGCCACGTCCTCCACCAGCAGCGGCTGCGCCCACTTGAGGCGCGCCTTCGGCTCCCAACTCAGCCCCGCGTGGATAATCACCGGAATGCCGAGGGACTGAGCCACCTCGTAGATGGGGTAGGCCAGCGTCTGATCGTTGGGATAGAACTCCTGGGTAGGCGGCGACAGCTTCAGGCCGCGCAAGCCCAGGCCCTGAATGGCCGCCTGTAGCTCCTGCGGCGCGGTCGGATTGTGGGGGTCAACGCTGGCAAAGCCGATGAGGCGGTCGCTCATCGCGCACAACTCGGCGATCTGCTCGTTGGAGTAGACCTTCGCGCCGCGCGCCGTGGTCGCATCGATAGGCAACACGACGGCGCGCTGGATACCCGCCACGTCCATCTGAAGGTGGAAGACCTCGAGCGGCTGCATGCGGTTGCCAATGTAGAAGACGTCGCGGGCTGCGACCAGCAGCTCCGGGTGGCGCTCGGCCATCTCCTGCACCAGCATGGGGTGGGTGTGAAAGTCAATCATGAAGGGTTCCCTTGTTGGATCTTGGCCGGCGGAGCAATCGCGCCGCCGAGAGCGACCAAGGACGAAGGACCAACGACCGAGAGCCGAAGGGGTTGGTCCTTCGCCCCTGGCCCCTGGTCGTCGTCACGGCAGCGTCACTACCGTCGTCAGATTGGTCGGGCTGTCCGGGTTCAGGCCCTTCGCCATCGCCCGGTAGTAGGCCAGCAATTGCAGCACAGGCAACGCGAGGGGCGCGCGGGTGGCGTCGTCCAGCCCCGACGCCAGCGACACATGATAGTCAGCCGGCAGCCCCTCGGCGTCCTCGGCGATGGCAAGCACGGTCGCCCCCAGGTCGCGCATCTCGGCCAACACAGCCGCCTCCTGGTCGCGGGTGTCATTGCTCACCAGGCCCACGACCAGCATATCCGACCCCACCACCGACTTCGGT
>CAZJJF010000472.1:0-2819 GCA_964546245.1 uncultured Anaerolineales bacterium | reverse complement strand
GGCGGCGGCGTTGGTCAAGGCTGGCCCCGCCCAGTAGGACGGCGAAGCCCCGACGAGGGAGGCCATCGTCATCGTGTTCACTCCGGCTGACTTTTGAATCTCGGTCCAGCTAGGGCTGTTAGCCAGTGTGCGTACCAAAGCCCACGACATGATAAACGGCAGGTGCGCTACGCCACCCACGACGCCATCGTGTTCCAGCGGGTCAAGGAAGTAGGGCTGCGCGCCGAAGCTCGAGACAAAGTCAGCCAGGATGCGAATAGCGTCGGCGTCGGCGTTGATAGCGGGCGTCAGGCAGTAGAGCGCCTCCTGGAAGACGTCGGCGCTGGCTTCGTCCGCCCGCCAGCCCTCACGGCCAAGCAGCGGGTCGCCGCCAATGAAGTTGACGGTGGGAGGCAGCTTGGCCGCCGCCCACTGCATCACCTCGGCCTTCGTGCTGCCGGTGTCGGTCAGGATGACGCCGGGCTTGAGGACGGGCGCGATGATCTCGAAAATAGCCTCCATCTCGTCGATGGGTGTGGCGAGGAAGATCAGGTCCGCGCCCTCGACCGAGGCAGGCAGATTCCACTCAGCGCGGTCGACCGCGCCTCGCTTTCTGGCCGCGCCGCTGATATTCGCGTCCCTATCGTGGCCGATGATCTCGTAGCTACCGCCCTGGCTACGGGCCTTATGCAGCCCTAGCCCCAGCGATGTGCCGACAAAGCCGGTGCCGATGATGGTGATGCGAGGTTGGCTTGCCATGTGGGCCTCCGTTGCGGTGTCGGAGCGAACTGGATAGACAGTGGTGGCGATGCGCCGCCGCTCAGCCCTCGTCGTCGGCGCGACGCAGCGCGGCCAGTAGATGGTCGTAGCGCGCCAGCGGGGCGGGCAGCGCATCGTCGTGATAGCGCACCAGGCTGATGGTCAGTGAGTCGCTGCCCGCGCGGGTCAGCGCCTCTGCCCCCAATTCGGCATGGTGGGCCAGGGCGAAGAAAGGGCGACGCCAACCGCGCGGGTCGGCGGCCATGCGCGCCTGCCAGCGAGGCGCGATGGCCTTGAGCGCCACGTGGGCTACCCGATGCGGCAGGCGCACACCCTGGTCAGCCTTGCCGATGTCGTGCAACAATGCGGCGCGAAGCAACTGGCGCGTCTCCTCATCACGGCCATCATAACCGGCGTGATGCAACCGCCCGGCCACTCGCAGGGCGTGGGCGCGATCGGCGGGCGACAGCCGGTCGAAAAGCACGCGCTCGCGGCAGGACAGGACCGTAACCAGGCCATCGTCGTAGTGTATCCAACGAGCCACCAGCGCGTGGCCGACCTGCCCGACGCGCCCCGCCACTGTCGCACCCAGGAATGCATTCATAGGCCTAGCAACAGGCGCGTCAAGAAGTCCAACGGCGGCCCCAGGATAGAGGACAGGAAGCCGGGAACGAGAAGGATGATGCCAAAGAGCAGCAGCGGCCCGAACTTCCCGACCTTCGCCAGCGGCTGCGCCACCGAGTAGGGGGCAATGCCCATCAGGATGGCAAAGCCATCCAGCGGCGGCAGAGGCAGCAGGTTGAACAGGAACAGCAATAGGTTCAGGTACACCATATCGAACATGATCGTCCCTAGCGAGGGGAAGATCTCACCATAGCCAAACATATTGCGCAACGTCGGTGACGCCAGCACGTAGCGGGCGGGCAGAGCGAACAACAAGGCGACGAGCAGGTTGGCGACGGGGCCGGCAACCGACACCAGGGCCATATTACGCCGCCCCAACCGCGATGGATCGACCGGCGTGGCGGCCCAGCCAAAGCCGAAGGCCAGAAACAGCAACGACCCGACGAGGTCCAGGTGCTTGATGGGATTCCACGTCATGCGGCCCGCGCGGCGTGGCGTGGGGTCGCCCAGCCGATCAGCGACGACGGCGTGTGCCCCCTCGTGGGCGGGGAAGGCCACCAAGAGAACCAGGGCACGCGCGATGATCGCCGACAGGGTCAGATTCAGCAAACGGTACTCCTTGCTCCAATTGCACACCGAATCATACCACGTCCAGCAGGCAGCGGCAAACTTCGCCCGCCATGGCGCGCCGTGCTATAATCGCGGCAGTATGCCTGACATCCCGCAGTTCTACCTGGGTGACATCGTCCGCCTCCGCAAGCCGCATGCCTGTGGTGGCACGGACTGGGAAGTGGTGCGCCTCGGCGCTGATATCGGCGTCACCTGCCGCACCTGCGGCCACCGCGTCCTCATCCCGCGCCCCAAGTTCGAGAAGAGCGTCAAGACTGTTCTGCAACGCGGACCGGCCGCGCCCTCCGCAGAGTGAGACACTGTGCCTACCCGCATCCTCTTCCTCTTTTCTGACACCGGCGGTGGCCACCGCAGCGCGGCGCAGGCCATCCACGAGGCCATCGACCTGTTCTGGCCTGGCCGCGCCGAGATTTCACTGGCCGACTTTTATGTCGAGGCGTTCCCGCCGCTCCTCAACCGCACTGGCGCGCTGTATGGGCCGATGGTGAACAAAGCCGACTGGACGTGGCGCGCATCGTGGACGCTGGGCGAGTACCGCCTGGTGCGGGGTCCCCTCTGGCGTGTCCTGATGCCAACTATGAAGGGCCGCTTCGTGCGCCTCATCCAGGCCCACGACCCTGACGTGGTGGTGTCAGTGCATCCCCTGGCCTCAACCCCCATGGCGGTGGCGGCGCACGCCTTGCCGCAGCCCATCCCCGCCCTGACGGTTGTGACGGATCTCGTGGACGGCAGCGCGGCATGGTATGACAGCGGGGTGAACTTCACCTACGTGCCGACGGCGCCGGCGCGCGACAAGGGATTGCGGCTGGGCCTGGAACCGGGGCGCG
>CAZJJF010000471.1:0-2830 GCA_964546245.1 uncultured Anaerolineales bacterium | reverse complement strand
GCGGCGGCGCGGGTGAAGGTGTTCCCGCCCCCGGCGCTGCTGGCGCGGCTGGGCAGTCGGCTGGCGGTGCTGACGGAGGGACCGCGGGACGCGCCCGCGCGGCAGCGGACGCTGCGGGCGACGCTGGCGTGGAGCTACGACTTGTTGACCGACGACGAGCGGCGGCTATTCCGACGGTTGGGGGTGTTCGCGGGCGGGGCGAGCCTGGAAGCCATTGAGGCGGTTGTGGGGGAAGCGGGATTGGCGATTTGGGATGAGAGATTAGAGATTAGGGAGTCGAGCCAGGCAATCTCTAATCTCCAATCCCCAATCTCTCTTCTCGATGGTCTTACGACGCTGCTGGACCAGGGTCTGGTGACACGCATGGCTGACGTGGGCGACGAGCCGCGCTTCGGGATGTTAGAGACGGTGCGCGAGTTCGCCGTTGAGCGGCTAGACGAGAGTGGTGAGGCCGATGCGACGCGCCGGGTACACGCACTTTACTACCTGGCGGAGGCGGAGGCCGCCGAGGACGCGCTGCATAGCCTGGGTCCAGGCCGCACTCTAGGCCACCTCGAAATAGAGGTTGGCAACTTGCAGGCGGCTCTCGCCTGGACCCAGGGGCGGGCTGAGACGGAGAGCTTCCTGCGCCTCACAGCTGCCCTGTCGCCCTTCTGGTACTGGTGCGAGCATCTCAGCGAAGGCAGCCGTTGGGCCACAGACGCCCTATCCCTCGTTGCCACGGTGGATGAGGCCAGGCTACAAGCCAGGTTACTGCGCCTGGGTGTGTATGCCGGACTATGGCCGGGCGACCTCGCGGCGGCGCGGGCTGCGCTTGAGGAGAGCGCGGCGCTGGCGCGCATGGCCGGTGACGACCGCTTGCTGGCCGAAGTATTGGGCGGTCTCGGTGCGCGGACGCGCCACCTGGGCGACTTGGGTGCGGCGCACATGCTGTGGCAGGAAAGCCTGGATGTGGCGCGGACGGCGCGGAGCCGCTGGCAAACAATGATCTCACTCAGCGGTCTGGGGATCGTGACACGCGATGAGGGCGCCACTGAGCAGGCCGCCGCCCTGTTGGCTGAAGCCCTGTCCCTGGCGCGTGAGATGGGGGCCAGGCGGAACGAAGGCGTCATTCTCAACGCCTATGGTGAGGCGGCGCGGATGGCCGGTGATGATGCGCTAGCGGAGAGACTATACAGTGAGGCAATTGACTCGTTCCAGACTCAAGTTGGGCTTGGGCCACAGGCGATAAACCCGCTCTCCAACCTGGGCCATGTCGTCCTGCGCCAGGGTGACGACAGCCGCGCGCTGACGCTGTTCCAGCAGTGCCTGCGGCTGAGCATCCAGGGTGGGGAGGCGGCCCGGTGCGACCCTACGGCCATTGGCGTGACGGTCATTGGCGTGGCGGGAGCGTGGCAGGCGCGCGGGCAGCCCAGACGCGCCGCGCGTCTCCTCGCCGCCGCTGAGATGATGGGCGAGGCCGGCGGCTTTGCCATCGAGGCGGCAGATCGGCCGGACACCGAGCGCATCCTGGCCGCTGTGCGGGGCGCGTTGCCAGCCGACGAGTTCGCCGCCGCCTGGGCCGAAGGCCGCGCCATGACGCTGGACGAGGCGGTGGCGTATGCGCTGGGGGAGACGCAGACCTGATAGCTCTCTGAAACCCGTTAGGTCTGGTCCTCGCCTATCGCGCAACCGGGGTCCGTGTCCACGCTGAGACCGCGCTGTACGCACTCGTCCAGGAACGGGGGGTTGCCACGCCAGCCTTCGGCCTCCAGGCACGCCTGCCGCCACTGGCTGTCCGACACCGTCGCGTCGGACTCTGGCGCCAGTGGCACAAGGGGATGGATCAGATCGGCCGCTTCCATGCGGGCCACCTCGTCAGGCGTCGTTGCTACCAGCTCAGGCACATAGGGCGCGGAGACAGCCACCGCCTCGGCTGAGGTGGCGGGCGCGGGTGATACGGGCGGTGGGGTGGGGGCGGTCCGCAGGCTCACGAAGACGCTGACGAAGATCAGGGCCAGGACCAGCACCGGGGCGAGGGCCAACAGACGATGGCGCATTTCGGACCTCCTGGGGTGAGTCGGGGTGAATAGCAGGTGGGGCTGTTTCGGGTTGGTTCGCCCGGCGTTGGTAGGCCCCTTCTTTGCCTGCCTCATGTGTCCATCCAATCACAGACCGCGCGCCAACGACACCCGCTGAGCGGGACAGGAATCGGATAGATAGCGGCATAGGGTGGTTCGCGGTCAGGGAGACGGCGCATGGACGACCAACTGACCTTCGGCCAGTGGCTGAGGCGGCGGCGGCGCGGCCTGGACTGGACCCAACAGGAGTTGGGGCGGCGGGTCGGCTACTCGGCTGATACAGTGCGTAAGATTGAGGCGGACGAACTGCGCCCGTCGCGGGAGATGGCCGAACGGTTGGCCGAGACGCTGGATGTACCGGCGGCCGAGCGGGCCACCTTCGTCCGCTTTGCCCGCGATCGCTCGGTCGGCGATAGCCCGGCTGTGCCGGCCCCGCCCGCCATCTGGCCGCCCACGTCGCGCCGCGCCCTACCGCCGACGCCTCTCACGCCGTTGATTGGCCGCGAGGCGGAACTCGCCGCCGCCACCGCGCTGCTTCTCCGCGCTGACACGCGGCTGATCACCCTCACCGGCGTGGGCGGCACGGGCAAGACCCGCCTGGCCCTGGAGGTCGCTGCCCGACTGCGCGACGACTCGGCCTCAGGCGGCTCAGAGCCCTCGTTCGCTGACGGCGTCTACTTCGTCAACCTCGCCCCCGTGAGCGACCCTGCCCTCGTCGTGGCAGCCATCGCCCAGGCCCTCGATGTGCAGGAGCACGCCGGCCAGCCCCT
>CAZJJF010000470.1:0-2854 GCA_964546245.1 uncultured Anaerolineales bacterium | reverse complement strand
GCCATCTCGCTGCTCGTCGGCGGCATCGGCATCATGAACATCATGCTGGTGAGCGTCACCGAGCGTACTCGCGAGATCGGCCTGCGCAAGGCTGTCGGCGCGCGCAAGAGCGATGTAATGACACAGTTCCTGGTAGAGGCCACCTTGCTCAGCGTGCTGGGCGGCCTGTTCGGCGTCGGACTGGCCTACCTTCTGTCGCGCGCCGTCGCCCAGGTCAACATGGGGAACCTCACGCTGTCGCCTATGATCGGCCTTGACTCGGTATTGCTGGCCACCGTGTTCTCCATTGGCGTAGGGCTGTTCTTCGGCGCATATCCCGCCAACCGCGCCGCCAGTCTCAACCCTATCGAGGCCCTGCGCTACGAGTAGGATGACGTCTCGTCCCCAACGCCACAACTCGCGCGGGAGGTGACACCCCGCGCGAGTTGTGTGTCAGATGCGCTCCCCGCGCGTGCGCCGTCGCCCAGCCAGGTCTTGCCGCCCTGCCTATACTTTCAGAGGCGGTTTGCATCCGACCTACGCCCTTCGTACACTTTACCCTTGCATCTCGCCGCGCCCGCGCCCTGTGCCTGTCTAGAGGAGTGACTACATGCCCCGGCTACGCGCTCTCTGGCTGATGCCTTTCATCGCCCTCGCCGCGCTGCTCGCCCTGGCGCAACCTGCCGCCGCCGACCAGGTTAACGACGCGGCGCCGGCCACCACCCCTACCCGCGCCCTCCCCGGCAGCTATCACATCGGGCAACTCAAGCATTCCGTCCAGACCCTCAACAACTGTGGTCCGGCCTCTATTGTGTCCGTCTTGAGCTATTGGGGAATGGATGTGTCGCAGGAGACGGCGCGGCGCGCGCTGCGTCCCTACGCCGAGAGTCGCGGCATGTCGCAGACCGTCATCCCCTATTACGTCGGCGAATTCGGTCTGAACGCCAAAGTGCGCGTCGATGGCAACCGCGACGTGATCAAGGCCCTGGTCGCCCATGATGTGCCCGTGATCGTCCTACAATGGATTCGGGAGAACTGGCGTCTCGGCCACTTCCGTGTCGTGCAGGGTTACGACGACGCGCTGGGTGTCTTCTACGTCAACGACTCCCTGCTCGGCCCCAACGTCGCCATTCCCTATGACAGCTTCGACGCTCGTTGGGATTACAACTGGTCGCGCTACATCCCTATCTACCACCCTAGCCAGATTCCCACCGTCGCCGCCGTTCTCGGCCCCGACTGGGACGACAAGGGTATGTTCGCCCGCCGCATCCCCGGCCTGCGCGCCCAGGTCAAGGCCGACCCCACCGATTGGCAGACATGGGGCCGCCTGGTCGAGGCGCTCGTCGGCGCGGAACGCTTCCAGGAAGCCCTCGATACCCAGGATTACTACACCGCGCGGCGCGGTAGCGCACCCGTCTCGAGCCAGAGTAACGCCGGCGGCGCGGCTCCCTTCCAATCGTCTTCGTCCCAAAGCACTACCCGCATGCGCATCCTCAACAAGCTGGAGCGATACGACGAGGCCCTGGCGGCCAACGACGAGGCCCTGGCGCGCAGCGTTGCTTCCAGCAACGGCGGTTGGGGTAGCGCCTCGCTGTGGCTCCAGCGCGGTGACGCCCTGCGCGGTCTGGATCGCCTCTCCGAAGCGCGCGCCGCCTACCAGCGCGCGGTCGCCATAGACGGCCAGTATACCGAGGCGGGCGACCGCCTCGCGTCGATGCCATAGCCCGCTCTGCACCTGACAAACGCCGAGGCGCACCCTGATCGGTGCGCCTCGCTGCTTGTCTTGGTCGTCCTCATGCGCCCTTGAGCTCGCGCCAGAAGGAAAGCTGCACGACACGCGGGTTGCGGCGGGCGAGAGCGTCGTCGCGGCGGCCGGGGCGACCGGGGTCGTCGGGGTCGATGCCCAGTTGGTCACACAGGGCGTGGCGGGCGCGCCAGCGGTCGGGCAGGCGGTGCAGCAACTGATACAGGGTGATGACGTCGCCATGCGCGCCACAGCCGAAGCAATGGAAGCGCGTACCGTAGTCCTGCAATGACGGATGGTGGTCGTCGTGGAAAGGACAGCGCGCCTTACCCGCCGCGTTGACGGCGATGCCTTTCTCAGCAAGCAACTGCCGCACGCTGACACACTCATAGATGGCGCGGGTGACCGGCGAGATGGGCGGCAGGTCGGCGCGGGGGGCAGGGACCGGGCGCGGCGTCTCACTCGCCAAAGCAATGGTGACGGAGCGTGGAGCCGCCGCCAGCAGGCATTCCAGGTCGACAGTGGGCGTCGCCACCAGGACCGACAGGCCGCCGCTGTGGTAACGGCCCGACGCGGCGTCGTAGCGAACGATGGGGAAGATGGCGCCCCCCGCCCGTCGGTGTCGGCCCAAGGGGCCACGAATCAGCGAGCCGAAGCCGTCGGCCTCGATGCTGTCGTGCTTGGGGAAGATCTCGACCGTGCCCGGCTCAGGCGGCCAACCCATATCAGTGACTATGGCCTGCAAGGCGCGGCGCACGGGCGCGGCGGGTGTTGGCGCGATGAAGAACAGCCACAGATGGCAGCGGCCGCCTGCGCTGCGCTCGACCAGAGCCGAGACGCCGCGCTCGGCCAGCCAACGTTGGAGGCGGCGGCCACGGTCTTCGCCATCCTGGGTGTCGAAGTCGACACAGGCCCATCGGGTACGGCCATCGTGGTCAGGGCCGTAGAAGCCGATGGTCACGAAGCCGCGCAGGTGAGCGCGCAGGATGTCATCAATCAAGGGGGCGGGCACGCGCACCCAGCCGCCGCCGTCGTCCCACTGACGACCAAAGACGTCGTCGCGGTTGACGAAGCGAGCGCGGTACGCGGCCAGGGCCACGGCAACAACGAGAGGGGACATCACCAGGCTGG
>CAZJJF010000469.1:0-2866 GCA_964546245.1 uncultured Anaerolineales bacterium | reverse complement strand
CTTGGGGCCGTCCGGCCAGGAGAACCACGAGCGGCTCGTCCAGTTCATCGACATCCCACCGGATGCCACGTCGATAAGCTTCTGGGTCGAGAATATCGCTCGCTACGCCAGCGCCGTAGGCATCGACCATCAGCCGCCCTTCCCGCCGGGCCTCAACACGTTCCGCGTCTCCCTCTATGATCTGACGCTGACGACGCAACTGGCCGAGCTGTGGGAGTTCGACATCGCCCTGCCGTCCGAGTGTGACATCGACCCGTCCACCTACAACCTCACCCCCACGGAGCTGGGCCTCGTGCGCGGCCGGACGGTGGCCCTCGTCATGCAGTTCGACAAGGTCAGCACTGCCTACCAGTGGGAGGCGGGCGTTCTCGTCGATGACATCCACCTGCACGTGTGCGCCCCGGCCCACGCCTGCCGCGTCGACCGCGACAAGACGGCCAATCCCAGTGTCGTCCAGCCTGGCGGCGAGGTCACCGTCATGCTCAGCCTGACCGGCCTCGACGGCTCGTGCCTGCCCGCCCGCAAGCCGGTGGATGCGATGATCGTGCTCGACCGCTCCGGCAGCATGGCCGGGTCAAAGTTCAGCGACGCGCAGGCGGCCGCCAAAGGCTTCGTCGACCGCCTCGACCCGTCCACCGATCAGGCGGGGCTGGTGTCCTTCTCCGACAACGCTATCCTGGACCAGACCCTGACGCCGACGGTGGGGGCTGTCCGCGCCGCTATTGACCGCCTGACCGCCGGCGGCAACACCAACATTGCCGAGGCCATCACGCTGGCCCAGGCCGAGCTGACCAGCGCGCGCCACCGGCCCGCCAATCAGCCTGTCATGGTCCTGCTCTCCGACGGCAACCCGACGGCCGGCGGCGACCCACGGGTCGCTGCCCAGGCGGCGCGCGCGGCGGGCACGCGCATCTTCACCATCGGCCTGGGCTCCGACGTGGACCCGGATCTGATGCGTGACCTGGCGTCGGCGCCGGGTGATTACTTCTTCGCCCCCGACAGCAGCCAGTTGGCGGCCATCTACGACCAGATTGCGGGCGTCATCGGCGGCTCACCGGCCACCGACATCTACATCGAGGACCGCCTGTCGCCCTACGTCACCCTGGTCCCCAACTCCTTCAGCGGCGCGCCGCCGCCGAGCGTCAGCCCCGACGGCAAGACCCTCACCTGGCGCATCCCGCGCCTGGGCATCGAGACGCAGCGCTGGAGTTACCGCGTCAAGATGACCAACACGCCCGGCACGTGGCCGACGAATACCTACGCCACCGCCACGTACCGCGACTCCAAGGGCCAGCCCGCCAGCCTGACCTTCCCGATTCCCCAGGTGACGGTCCTCGCGCCGGCGGCCAAGCATCCGCAGTTGATGTGCATGGACCACAAGGCCGACACTGGCCGCGTGCCGTCCAACCCCAACGGCGAGGGCTGGGCCGACAGCCCCGATATCTGGCTGCGCAACCAGCCCGACGGCATCGAGGCTCACCAGAACCCCATCGCGGGCCAGGTGAACACGATCTACGTCCGCGTGCGGAACATCGGTGACGGCCCAGGCAACAACATCACCGTCCACGTCTACGACTCGGCGGCCGGCGCGAGCCCGCGCTGGCCCGACGACTGGGTGCCGAAGATTGGCAGCCAGGCCATCGCCAGCCTGGGGGCGGGGCAGTCGGCCGTCGTCGCCATTCCCTGGACGCCAACCACCGACGGTCACACCTGCTTCCTGGTGCGCATCGAGTCGGCCGACGATCCCATCACCGCCGACGGCTGGGTTCCTTTCGACAATAACATCTGCCAGAAGAACGTGCATGTTCTCGGCGGCGGCTCGTCTAGCGCGGGCGTTGGCATCGGTAACCGCAATCGCGGCCACGGCTACGGCTCGGTCACGCTCCGCTCCAACAACGTCCCCAATGGCGCGACGGCGAGCGCCAGCTTCAGCGACCCCACCCTGTTCCAACGTTGGCGGGATGCGGGCGGGACCGTGACGGGCGGCAGTATCGTTCCCGGTTCACCCACCATCCGGCTCAATGTCGGTCCCGCCCCTGGCAAGGCTGACGATGCCACCCAGGGTAGTCCCGGTGTCATCGCCGCCACCATCGACCGCATCCCCTTCGCGGGCGAGGAGGTGGCTCAGCTGGTCCTCAACCTTGAGACACCGGCCGGAGCCGACCCGCCCACCATCGAGGTGGTGCAGTCCCTCGACGGCCAGGTGGTGGGCAGCAACACGCTGCGCGCGGCGTCTGGCGGCCCTGTCCTCTATCTGCCCCTGATCTATCGGCGCGGCGGCATGGAACTGCCGCCGCTGCCCACCCCAACGCCCACGCCGGTTCCCTGGCAGACCCTGCTCAGCGAGAACTTCGAGGGCACGTGGCCCGTGAGCGGCTGGCATCTCCTGGACCAGGACGGCGCGGCCAACGGCGACTACCAATGGGCGCGGCGAACGTGCCGCCCCGCCACGGGCAGCTACAGCGCGTGGGCGGTGGGCGGCGGGGCGAACGGAGCGCCGCTAGGCTGCGGCTCGGACTACCCGGCCAACGCCAGGACCTGGATGATCTACGGTCCCTTCAGCCTGGAAGGCTATAGCCAGGCCATGCTGCGCTTCCAGCTGTGGCTCAGGACGGAAGCGAACGACAAGGCCTTCTACGGCGCGTCGGTGGACGGCAGCCAGTTCTACGGCTTCAATGTCGCGGGCGACGTGGGCGTCTGGCAGGAGAAGGCGCTCGATCTGACCAACGTCTTCACCCTGGGCAACCTGACGGGGCGGCCGGCGGTGTGGATCGCCATCAATTTCGCCAGTGACGGTAGTACAGCCCTGGGGGAGGGGGCCTATATCGACGATCTCATTCTACAGGCGCGCCGCTAGCGCCTGTTA
>CAZJJF010000468.1:1223-2867 GCA_964546245.1 uncultured Anaerolineales bacterium | reverse complement strand
CGCGGATGGTGGTCGCCGCTGACGTGGGGTACAGACCCTCGCCGCCGCGCAGGACGCCCGCCGCGCCCACCTCGTCGGTGAACGTGAAGTACTGGGCCATCTCCGCCTGGGCCGCCTCAGGGTCCGAGGCCATGTAGGCCTCAGCCGCCTTCTCGTCGCCGTAGATCAAGAGCAGATATTGCATCGTGTCATCTCCTTGCTGTGTGTGATTACGCCGTTCTACCCTATCGACGCACGAGACGCGGTGAAATCGACACTTTGAGCGGCGGATGGCGTGAACTTGCCCCAATTTGCGGCCTCATCTTGCCCAGCGCAGCGCGGGAAGGAGCAGCAACCAGAACAGCATAGCGGCGGTTGGGTTGAGGAAGGCAACGGGAATGGACGCCAGGAAGACGCCCGTGATGATGAGGGGGCGAACGATGATCTGCCGCCGTTCCCAGGCGCTTGTTTGTGGTGCGATGAGGTCGCGCCTCTCCGCATACCACCCTACCACCGCCTTGAGCACACCGACAACGGCCACGGCCAGGGCGTAGAAGATGGTCGCCGTGCGGTCGCCGTACTCACTGAGCACGGCGGTCGGAAAGGGAATAAAAGCGACAGCCATCAGCGAGCATAAATTGAGGAACAGCAGCCGGTTGTCGTAGCGCGTCATGCAGCGGAACTGGCGGAAATGCCCCATCCAGAACGAGCCGATAACCAGGAAACTGATGGCGAAGCCCAGATACGACGGCCAGATGGCAACCAGCTGCTGCCGCAACTCCTCATTCGACAACTCGCCCAGGCCCGGCGGGAGGCGGATCTCCAGCGCGAGCAGGGTGATGGCGATCGCGAAGACGGCATCGCTGAAGAAGATCAGCCGGTCCAGGCCCAGCCGGTCAGTGTAGATGGCATCCTTGCCCTCGTCGCGCGGGGGCGACGGCGGGGTCTGTATCGGAGTCATAGGCTCGCCAGTGGTAGTGTTTAGTCGATACTGTCCAGCGGCTTCAGCCGACTGCGCATCGCCAGCCGACCGCGCCGATGCTTCAGTTCACGCTCGGTAGCCAGGGTTTGCAGCCACGTCTCACGGTAGGAACGCGGATTCCAGCCCACCTCGCGCTTCGCCTTGTCACTGGAGTAGTGCATATTGATCGCCGAGGCGCGGACGGTTTCGGCCGACAGCACGGCAGGCAGGCCTAGCCACCGCTGCACAGGCTCGGTCGGTGCGACAGACGCGGCAGCCAGCGGGGTCGGGAACCATAGGCGCATCTTCAGCCCGCCGGGCGTGGTGTTCCACAGGGAGAAGACCTCACCCAGCGTAGCCGTATCCCCTGCGAGCAGGTACACTTCGCCGACGCGGCCGTTCTCGGCGGTCAGGGCGATGCCCTCTGCTACGTCGTCAACGTAGACATGGGCGACATTGTGGACGACCATGTCCGCGCCCCTCATGCCGGCGCGCATCGACTCACGGTCGGTGATGTCGCCCTTCAGGAGCGTCGCACCCATGCGGGCGATGCGCCGCGCAGCCGTGCCGTCGGGGGTGCGCACCAGCGCCGTCACCTCCCAGCCACGCTGGAGCAGCGCCTGGGTGAGGGGCTGCCCGATAAAGCCGGTTCCGCCGGTGAGAAACACGCGCATGCGTTGTTGCCTCCTGATGGCTTGAATACC
>CAZJJF010000468.1:0-1213 GCA_964546245.1 uncultured Anaerolineales bacterium | reverse complement strand
CTCATCCTCGATCTCGCTCGGCAGCAGGCTCAGCCGCCCCACCACAGATAGCGGCCAATCGTCGAGCCAACGTCGCGGAAACCCAGTCGTCGATAGACGGGATGCCCCATCTCGGTGGCGAAGAGCACGGCGTAGCGATAGCCCTGCGCGCGCGCGTCGATGAGGGGCTGAAGCGTGATTGCCCCGCCCACGCCCCGCCCACGCGCCTTCGGAGCCGTCCCCACCCCGTAGACGCTGGCCACCCCGGCGCCGGTGAAGAGGATGGTGTTAGCGACGGGTTCGCCGTCCAGATAGCCCACGTACATCTGCCACGGCGCGGCCGCTGGGCCGAGGCTCAGCGTCGCATCGACCCAGGCCTGGCCGACGAAGGGTGGAATCTCGTAAGCGGCGACAAACACGTCGCGCCAGTCTTCCAGGGCGCGGCGGTCGAGGGCGCGCTCGATGCGGAGACCGGGCGGCCGGCTCGGCTCGGCCAGCGTGTCCAGGTCGAGGGCCATGCCGGGGTCGCCGACGATGTTGGGGGCAAAGCCGTGGGCCTGGAGGCGGTCAGGGAGATTCGCCGGCTCGTCGCCGGGGCCAGTCCACCAGAAGACGAAGGGCGCGCCGCGTGCCTGGAACCAGGCGAGGGTATCGGCGATAGTGGCGTCGGCGGTGTCGGGCGTCAACCGCGTCTGCCACACGCCCTTGAACATGGGGTTGGCGGGGAAGGCGTGATGGTAACACAGCGCGGGGGTCTCGTGACTCTCGAAGTCGGGCAGCGCCGACATGGCGCGGAACAGGGCGAAAAGGTTCCCTTGCACGGCCAGCGCCAATTCGGATACCTCGCCGTGATGGCGCCCGACTCGAAGCTGCGCCGGGAGGAATGGAACGCGCGCGTGAAGCGAATCACCGAAGGCAAGCCCGCCGAATTGCCGAGCGCGTTCGCGTTCGCGGATTTCGCACCGGAACCCCGCGAATCCTGGTTTTTCGAGCGCGGCGACTTCATGGCGCGCAAGGAACGCATGGATCTCGGTTTCCTCACCGTCCTGCAGCGCGGAAAGACGGCGGACGACTATTGGCGGGCCGCGAAGGAATCGAGACGGCGCGAGGACACCACGCAACAGCGGCGAGCCCTGGCCCAGTGGATGACGGACCTGGACCACGGTGCCGGAGCGCTGTTGGCGAGGGTGATGGTCAATCGCGTCTGGCAGCATCACTTCGGTGCGGGGCTCGC
>CAZJJF010000467.1:713-2896 GCA_964546245.1 uncultured Anaerolineales bacterium | reverse complement strand
GACAGCAACACCGGCCAGTGGTCCAGCCACGACGATGACGCCGAGGATGAGGAGAATCAACGCCCAGTCAATGTGGGGCAGCTCGCGCCATGCTTCGATCACCCACTCGGTGAACAGGCCCAGACCGAGGAACACCAGCAGCCCCCCCAGGACCAGGCGTGGGATGTAGCCGATGATGGCGATTTCGGTAGCCAGGATGAGGGCGGAGAGTAGCGCGCTGATAAGAGGGACGAGGCGGCTGCGCGACCCCATGCGCGGGGCGATGAGCGACAGGCCACCCTCCGTGTAGCCGGGCATACCGCCCAGCACGCCGGTGACCATCGTAGAGACGCCGGTGATGCGCAACTCGCGGTCGAGGTCGGCGTCGGTGCGCGTTGCCAACTCCAACTCGGTCGAGTTCAGCAGCAGGCCGATGGCGGCCAGGACCATGATGACCAGCATGTTGCCGACTTGCTGGAAGACCAGTCCCCAGTCCACGAAGGCAAAGGCGGCCGGCTGCATGGGCGGCCAGAGGAAGCCGTCCGCGAAGGGGCCGAGCAGCCAGCCTCGCTCCGCCGCCTCGTTCACCGAGATGCCCATTACGGCCAGGGCGACATAGAAGACGGGGATGGCTCCCAGCAAGATGGCAGGCGTCAGGTAGAAGCGCCGGTAGCGCCGCGTTAGAACCAGGAGCAGGATGCCGAGGAGCGCGCCCGGCAGCCAGCGGATGAGTAGATCAGGCGCGCCGAGCTTGGGGATGAGGCCGAACTTGAAGTGAACGTCCAGCATCACCTGGAGCGAGCCTTTGATAAGCAGCCAGCCGGTGCCGGCCAGGAAGCCGCCGATAACCGGGTAGGGCACGAAGCGAATCAGCCGCCCCAGATGAAAGCGGCCGAGGAGCAGGAAGAACAGCCCCACCACCAGCGAGGTAACGACGATAGCCGCGACCACCGTTGGGTAGACCTGCGCTTCGTGGCCGTCCTCCATGAGGGTCGTGGCGACGGCGGTGACGATGACGGCCAGGATGACGGCGATGGTGTCTTGCGGCGTGGCGATGACCGTGGGCAGCGAGCTGGCGACACCGACGATGACACCCAGGACAACCGCGCTGGTCAGGGTGATGCCCAGGCCACGATCCAGGTAGGGTGACATTTCGCCGGAGAAGATAAGGGCGGCGAAGGCGACGTTGAGCATGACGACGACGATGCCCGTCACCAGCCCGGCGGCCAGGGCGGGGCCGAAGGCATCACTCGTGAGCGGCAGGTGGCTGCCGTGGCCGTGCGATGGACTCTTGTGCTCTTCAGTCACGCTTTACCCATCCTCAATATGTTGGTGTAGTTTCTTCCAGAGGATGAGCTCGGTCACATCGGACAAGACGTAGGCAGGCAGCGCACCCACCTGAACGTAGCCCAGGCGTTGATAGAAGCGCTGTGCGTCGATGTTGAAGTCCGACACGAGCAAGAACATATCCGGCGCAAGGCCAGCGACAAGGCTCTCCGCAGCGGCCATGAGCGCATCGCCGATACCCTGGCCTTGAAACGCGGCGGCGACGCCGATCAGGCGGACATAGCCGCTCCGGGCGAAGCCGCCGCGTGGGTAGACCAGGACAAAGCCGGCCACCTCATCGCCTACCCACGCTACGAGGATGTGGCCGCCGTGGTCTGCCGCTGCGATCAGGGTGCGCCGCCCGCCGTCTAGCGTGACGCCGTAGCGTTGCCACAGAGCGGTGGCAACCATGAGCGCGGCGCAGGCGTCCAGGTCGGCCGGCGTCGCGGGCACGATGCGCGCGGTCGCAAGCTGGGGGCCGGCCGAGGCCACCGTCAGTGGCCTCCGAGGCGGCGCATTTCGCGCACCCGTTCTGGGTCGGTGACGGCGCGCAGGTACTCAGGAGGCCGCATCTCGCCGCCCATGAAGACGCGCTCGTTGCGGAAGAGCATCAGACTGTCGACCAGCTTGGGTGCGGCGAAGTGAAGCTCCGTCGCTCCCGTCTGGGCCACAACGCGGCGAACCGTGCGCTCGTTGGCCCCGCCGGGCATGATGATAACGCGGCCGCGCGCCTGGCGCATGAGCTCGCGAATCAGTTCCGCACCCTCTAGCACCGAAGGCTCCTGGCCGCTGGTCAGGATTCGCTCGACGCCGAGATCCAGCAGGTCATCCAGAGCGCGAAACGGGTCGCGGGTCATGTCGAAGGCGCGGTGGAAGGT
>CAZJJF010000467.1:0-703 GCA_964546245.1 uncultured Anaerolineales bacterium | reverse complement strand
GTCGACGCTTGCTGAAGACGAGGACGCGGGAGTCGTCGGCGCGGTGGAAGGTGACGTTCATGGGCCGCGCCAACTCGATAAGGCTGGCGCTGCGCACCTTGTCCACGTCGCCGTCGGGGGTGAGGATGCCGATGACGACGCCGTCGGCGCCCAGTTGCTTGGCGACGGCGATGTCGTGGCGCATGATGTCGTACTCGACATCGGAGTAGCAGAAGTCACCGCCCCTGGGGCGAATGATCACCTGCAGCCCGATAGTCAAGAGCTTGCGAGCGATGGCGATGCTGCCCGCGCTGGGCGTCGTGCCACCCTCCAGGAGATTGTCGCATAGCTCGACTCTGTCGGCTCCTCCGGCCTGAGCGCCCAGGGCCGACACGACTGAATCGACACATATTTCGATGGTGAGAGACTGTGAGTCCATATGACCTCCGTCAGACTTGATTCGTGTAGGCTGGTTCAGTAGAGGATGGTATCCGAAATCAGGTGGGCGTCAAGGCAGCGGCCCCTCAGGCGGAGGTCTGAGGGGCCGCTGCTCCTGCTGGCGGGTTCGAGCGTCAGGGACTCGTGCGCTCGACGTAGAAGCGATACTCGTGGGCAGCGTTGCAGGCGAACTTGATGCGGGCCAGGTTCTCAGTCGTGGATTGGCCGCTGGCCGGGCTCTGGCAGGCGGCGCCGGTCACGTCGCTGCACCACGACTTGACGAAGC
>CAZJJF010000466.1:0-2916 GCA_964546245.1 uncultured Anaerolineales bacterium | reverse complement strand
GGCAGGCTGGGACGCGATCGTCATCGGCGCGGGGCACAACGGCCTCGTCGCCGCCGCCTACCTGGCCCGCGCGGGGCAGAAGGTTCTTGTCGTCGAGCGCTACCACGAGGTCGGCGGCGCGGCTATCACTGAGGAAATCTACCCCGGCTTCCGCGTCTCGGCGGCCTCCTACTCCTTCAGCCTGTTCCGACCCGAAATCATTGATGACTTGCGCCTGCGCGACTACGGCCTGGCGTGGTACGCCAAGCGTCCGTCGTATTTCATGCCCTACCCCGACGGCCGACACCTGTTCCTGTACGCTGACAGCCGCGAGCGCAGCAAGCAAGCGATCGCTGCCTTCTCGCGCCGCGACGCCGAGGCCTACGACCGCTGGGAGGGCTTCTGGGACCGGGTATGCGATGTCATCGAGCCGACGCTGATGCAGCCCCCCATCAGCCTGGGTGAACTGGCCGACCGCTTCGAGGCGGCGGGCCTGGCCGACGACTTCCGCCGGCTCATCCTGCTATCGACTACTGATCTACTGAATGAGTTCTTCGAGTCCGACCCCATCAAGGCCGCCATGGCCCCCCAGGCTATCATCGGCACGGCGGGCGGCTACTCGACGCCCGGCACGCCCTTCATCTGGCTCGTCCACGCCATCGGCCGCGCGATCGGGGCGCGCGGGGTGTGGGGCTACGTGCACGGCGGCATGGGCGCGGTCACCCAGGCCCTCGCCGCATCGGCCCGCGACCTGGGGGCGGAGATTCGCACCAGTGCGCCCGTGGCCGAGGTATTCGTCGAGCAGGGGGCAGCGCGAGGCGTCGTCCTGGACAACGGCGAGACGCTGCGCAGCCACGTTGTGCTATCCAACGCTGACCCCAAGCGCACGTTCCTCAAGTTGACGCCCGCCTCGGCCCTGCCCGCCGACTTCCGCGCCCGCATCGACCGTCAGTACCGCAGCGCGGGGCCGGTATTCAAGCTCAACCTGGCCCTCCACGAGCTGCCGCGCTACCTGGCTGCCCCGGCCGACGTGCCGCCGGAGATTCTCAGCCGCGCCACCGTGGACATCGCGCCGTCGCTGGCCTACATGGAGCGCGCCTACGATGATTTCAAGGCCGGTCAGCCGTCGCGGGAACCGTTCATCGAGATCTTCAGCCAGTCGCCCACCGACCCGACGATGGCCCCGCCAGGCAAGCACATCCTGTCGTGCTTCTGCCAGTGGGTCCCCTACGCCCCGGCTGGCCGCGACTGGGACGATGGCCTGCGCGAAGACTTTGCTGACCGCGTCCTCGCCAAGCTGGCCGAATACGCGCCCAATCTGCGCGACGCCGTCATCGCTCGCCAGGCGCTGTCACCCGTCGATCTGGAGCGTCGCTTCGCGCTGACCGGGGGCCACATCTTCCACGGCGAGCTGACCCCCGACCAGGCCTACAGCCTGCGGCCTCTATCGGGCTACGCTGACTATCGCACGCCGCTGGCGAACCTGTACCTGTGCGGGGCCGGCGCCCACCCTGGCGGCGGTGTGACTGGCATCCCCGGCCACAACGCCGCCCAGGTTGTCCTGGCTGATCTGGGCAGGGTTGAGGGCCAAATCTGAGCGCCACGTAAGACGGCGGAGTCACGCGCGTCCTATGCGTGCCAAAGATTGACCACCCAGCGCAACTGGTTATAATTGGCGTCTGTTGGGGCTGTAGCTCAGCTGGGAGAGCGCTTCAATCGCACTGAAGAGGTCAGGGGTTCGATTCCCCTCAGCTCCACCTTGAGGCTTCCGAAGTCCCCTTTGACTTCGGAAGTCTTTTATACACCCATCGGCAAAGACCAGGAGTAGTAGGCCCTCCCGCCAGCGAGTCGGGGACAGTGCAAGCCCGACGCCCGCGCCCATCGGGAGCGCGACAGGCCGAACTCGCCTGCAAGCCGCCGCGCTGAAAGCGTTGAAAGTCGAAAGTTGAACCACGTTCAACCTGGAGCCTTCGACCCGCCGTAGGCGCGGCCGTATCCCGCGTTAAGGGATTCAAGCGGTTGGCTTGGGGCTGTAGCTCAGCTGGGAGAGCGCTTCAATGGCATTGAAGAGGCCAGGGGTTCGATTCCCCTCAGCTCCACCTTCAACCAGGGTGGTACCGCGGAGTAGCCCTTCGTCCCTGATATGGACGGAGGGCATTTTGATTCATGACGACGGACCACCGACGACCGACCATTGCCGTGCAGCGGTGGTCGGTGGTCCGTGGTCGGTGGTCGCCGCAGGCAGGAGGACCCACACCTATGGACAAGACCCATACCCACCCCCGCGTCGAGCGCTTTGACCCGACGAGCATCGAGAAGAAGTGGCAGGCGCGCGGGGAGGCCGACCGGCTGTACCACGCCGAGGCCGACCCTGCAAAGCGAAAGTTCTACTACCTGACGATGCTGCCCTACCCCAGCGGCGATCTGCACATCGGCCACTGGTACGCCATGACGCCGTCGGACGCCCAGGCCCGCTTCCGGCGCATGCAGGGCTACAACGTCGTCTTCCCCATCGGCTTCGACGCCTTTGGCCTGCCCGCCGAGAACGCCGCCATCCGTAACAAGATTCACCCTTACGAGTGGACCTACAAGAACATCGAGCGCATGCGCGGCCAGCTGCGGTCGATGGGCGCCATGTGGGACTGGGAGCGCGAGGTCATCACCTGTAACCCAGAGTATTACAAGTGGAACCAGTGGTTCTTCTTGAAGATGCTGGAGCTGGGGCTGGCCTACCGCAAGGCGTCCATGGTCAACTGGGACCCGGTCGACCAGACGGTGCTGGCCAACGAGCAGGTCATCGACGGGCGCGGCGAGCGGTCGGGCGCGCTCGTCGAGCGGCGGCTCATGGAGCAGTGGCACCTGAAGATCACCGCCTACGCCGACGAGTTGCTTGATAACCTGGACCATATGGACTGGCCCGAGCGCGTCAAGACCATG
>CAZJJF010000465.1:0-2927 GCA_964546245.1 uncultured Anaerolineales bacterium | reverse complement strand
CCCTCCACATGATCGCACCGCCCCCGGGCGGGGAGGCCCCCCCGCGCTAACGGATGCCGGACACCGGGCGGCCCCCGCACTGGGGGGTTCCCCAACCCTGGGTCCCCCCAATGGGCGTGTCCAGATCCGCTTCGGGCGACCTATGGCGCCGGTGTCGCTTCGGCGGCTGCCTCGGTCGGTTGCAAGTAGGGGCATTGCTGCCTGGTTGCCTCAGGCGTCGGACCATCGGCGGTCTCGGCGAGCGGGCAGCGCGGGATGGCAGTGGCCGTCACTTCTGGCCGCGCTCCAACGGCGCGCGGAGCCTCAAAGACCCATGTGCCCACTATAACCCACGCAACGATCAGGGCCAGTCCCATCACGATCATCACCTTGCGTCGCATTGGCCAACTCCCAGGTTACGGACAAACGTCAGGCCTCGTGTTACGCTCATCTGGCGAGCACCGCGGCTCATCCAGCATAGTCGCAAACACTGAGGCCTGACTGAGGCGTTCCTGAGAGACTGCTGAAGCGGGTCGTCGGCGACAGGCTCCAAAGGGGCTGAGTTAGGGCTTAGGATACTCGACCTTGAGGGTCAGTACCTGTTCGGACTGGGAGCTGTCGTTGGAGACGATTGTCCACCGGAAGTCGTGGGGCCCGCCCATGCCCTGATGCATCGCAAGCTGCGTCGTGACCTTCACCGACTCGCCTGGTTGAAGCGAGAGCACCTGCCCCGGCTTGAGGTCCGTCGAACCGACGGTCAGTTGGGGCGGTCAGCATCCCTCCTTGACGTCGAGCTTGAAGTCCCGTATCTGCAAAGGCGCCGTGCCGGTGTTCGTGAGGGTCCACACCGGCTGGACCATTTGATCATAGACAGCCTTGCCGAAGTCAGCGACGGGCTTGTCAATGCTGAGGCGCGGCCCGCTGCCCCCACCGGGTGGACTACTGGGCGCCGTCGTCGTTGTCGATGTGGAGGCGCATGAGGCTAGGGAGATCAGCATCGCCACGAACAACCCCGTGATCAGCCATGCGTGGATCCTCCGTCGAGAACGGATCGTAACCACGAGCACTCCTTCTGTATTTACATGCCGTATACATGGATATCCAATTGTAGCGAAAATCAGCCCTCGGTGTAAAGACGCGAAAGCGGGGTTGTCCTCAGGACGAAGGAAACTCTGCCTTCACGGTTACCGTCTGGCGCGGCTCGGCCGGGTCGTTGGACGCAATCACGAAGTCGAAGTGATGGGGGCCGCCCATCCCCGCCGTCATGGTAAAGGGCGCCTCAAGGCGCACGCTTGCGCCCGGCTGGATGATAATCGTCTGGCCACTTCGATAGGTCGTCGCACCGACGACAGGGTCAGGCGGTCAGCATCCGGCCACCACCTCCACGAAGATGTCGCGAATCTCCACGGGCGCGTCGCCCACGTTCGCAAGGTCCCAGGCCGGCGCTACGTTGACCTCGTACGCCACTGGGCCGAAGTCCTGCACTGGTTGTTGAATCGCCAGCCGGGGCCCACTGACGCTCCCCGTCCCCGCGCTGCCAATCACTCTGCCGAAGCCGAAACCCGCGGCAATCGCCACAGCTGCGGCCAGACACAGCCACCACCACTTCCCTGTTGGCATGTTCGTCGTCTCCTTCTGGACCATCTCCCATGCAAACGTTTGCCGAGCGCATGAAGGTACGCGTTAACGGCGGTGACGGGCCAATCCTCAGCACCTCCTCAGATTCCGGCTGGCAACGGTTCAGCCGATCCTCAGGAGTGCTTCAGTTGAGCCTCAGCAAGCACAGGTATACTGAGACGCAGTCGGAGAGGGCATCGTTGCCATCCCAGGCGTAGCAGTTGCCCTACACGAGTGCCCAGACATGGAAGGGATGGAATGGATGAGTCGGCATACGCAGAGACCCAGCCGATCCAAGTCTCAGGCAGCGGGAGGGAGCGGGCGTGCGCCAGCCCAATACGGGTGGGTCGTCAGCCTCCTTATGCTCCTGGGGACAGTGGCAGCCGTCGCTGGGTTAGTCCTCTTTTGGCGAAGCGCCATGACCTCGCAGACCGCAACACCCCGCAGCGGCCAGGTAGCCAGTTCAGGTCTCGTGTTCGATGAAACGGTATACGACGTCGGCCGAGTTCCCCTCGACACGACCGTGGAACGAACCTATACGTACAGGAACCTGGGAACCCAGACGGTAACTCTCACCGAACGCCCAACCGTGGACATCATAGAAGGCTGCTGACCGCCTCAAGCTGTCGTCAGTTTGACGACCCTCAAGCCAGGGCAGTCGGGAACGCTGAAGATCGCTACTCAGATGCACAACGGGATGGAAGGGCCTCACGAGTTCCAGATCACTGTGAAATCGAACGACGCGGTCAATCCGGTGATCACGCTCACCTTCAAGGGGGACTTTGGCTAGAGGAGCCAGACGGATTTGGGAGACGCGTCGTGGTTATCAGGAGATACGAATGGCTAACGCTCTACGGGTGATCGTCACAATGGTCCTCGTTGTGATACTCGCTCTGTTTCTCAGTCACGTCCGACCTGCCGACGCGGCGGGTGAGACGTCAGGCCCAATCGAAATCTACTACAGCCCGGGCTGTGTGGACTGTGTCCAGTACATGGACAGCACGCTGCTCCCCGAACTGCGGGCGCGCGGCTGGGGAGATCAGGTCAACATCGTCGACTACGCCAGTCCCGATGGCCGTCAACGGTTGGCTGCCCTGACCAAACAGTACAACATCCCGTACAACCTGATCGGCTCGCTGTACACGATCCTGCCCCACGGCGACAAGACGCTCATCCTGGATGGGCATATCCCGCCCGCCTTGCTCACCGAGGCGCTGGCCCTGTACGATCATGGCCCCGTGCTTCTGGTCAGTCAGCCCGAGATGCACGGCGAGCCCCACACCTATCAGCTGTGGGCAGGCCAGGGTGAGGGGCAGACCTTCGATCTGACC
>CAZJJF010000464.1:0-2931 GCA_964546245.1 uncultured Anaerolineales bacterium | reverse complement strand
GGGCGGGGACACGTCGCAGCTGGTGCCGCCGAACGTGGAGCGCGCGCTCAAGGCTGCCGCCGCCCACAAATAGAACATCCTTCTCGCGACCGAGCCGGGCGGCGGGCCGGGTCACCATCCCGCCCCCGGTTTCCTCCCAAAGGAGCGCCCCATGGCCCATGTTCTCGTCGCCGTGATGCCCCTCGATACCCAGCTTTCCCACATTATCCAGTCGCTGCACCATGCCGGCTTCCAGCGCCTGGGCTTCATCATCAGCAACCCCGTCGCTGGCGATGAAGCCGTCCTCGGCGTGGCCCCTGCCCCTGAGGCGGCGGCCGTCATGCAGCTGCTCCAACCCGACCGCACCTTCCCCGTCAAGGGTCTCGGCGCTTTGACCGTCAGCGGCACGGCCGGCGAACTGGCTAACTACAAGGACCACGAAGCCGCCGACTTCCTCAAGGCCCTGCTAGGCCACACCGCCGACGCCGCCATCATCGACGCCGTCAAGACGTCGCTGCACGACGGCCACGCCCTGCTGACGGTCGAGGGCGACGTCGCCCAGGCCCGCGAGATGCTCAAGTCCCACGCCTTGTTCTTCTACGGGTGAGTGGGGCTGTCGCTCCCAACGCAGGGCGGAGCGATGAGAGACAAAGGACCGAAGACCAATAGGGACGACCGAGGACCAAAGACCAAGGACCGATACGCTAATCCCATTGGTCCTTGGTCCTTCGTCTTTGGTCGTCCTCATTGGCCCTTGGTCTTTCGTCGTCGGTCGTCCACACTGGCCCTCAGTGTGGCGTTTCGCCCCTGGTGGTCTCGGCGAGGGGCGTGGGCTGCGGATTATGCCAGCCGCCAGGCGCATCGATCATCTTCTCGGCTTCGGCTGGTCCCCAGCTACCTGGCTCATACTCGATCACCGGGGTAGGATTCTCCAGGACTGGCTGCAAGACGTTCCAGGCGGCCTCAACGGCATCCTGCCGGGTGAAGAGGGTCTCGTCGCCCCGCAAAGCATCGCCTAGCAGCCGCTCGTAGGCCGTCATCTCGCCCGGTTGCTGAGCTACCGCCACCAGGTCCACTGCCTCGCCCTCCATCAGCTCGCCAGGCTTCTTGGCCTGTGCGCCCAGGGCGATAACCACCTCGGGACTGAGACGGAAGCGGAAGGAGTTCGGCTCGCCGCTGGGGGTCGAGGGGAAGACCGCGCCCGGCGGATACTTCAACTGCACCAGCACCTCGGTCGCGGTCGCCGGCAAGCGCTTACCCGCTCGGATATAGAACGGCACATTATCCCAGCGCCAGTTGTCTATATACAGGCGCAGCGCGGCGAAGGTCTCGACCCTGGAGTCAGGTGCGACACCATCTTCCTGACGATAGCCGCGATACTGGCCCCGGACCACATCGGCGGGCGTCACACTCCGCACCGCTTTCAACACCACCGCTTTCTGGTCGCGGATCGCCTCGTTGTCCTGCTTCGAGGGCGCTTCCATCGCCAGCATCGCCGCCACCTGGAGCATGTGATTCTGCACGACATCGCGAATCGCGCCCACCTCTTCGTAAAAGTGGCCGCGACCATGCACGCCAAACGCCTCCGCCATGGTGATCTGCACACTGGCAATAAAGTGGCGGTTCCAGATCGGCTCCAGGAACGCATTCGCAAAGCGGAAGAACAGCAGGTTCTGAACAGGTTCCTTGCCCAGATAATGGTCGATGCGAAAGATGGCCGACTCAGGGAAGAACTCGTGCAGGATGCGGTTCAGATTCTGGGCCGACGCCAGGTCACGGCCAAAGGGCTTCTCGACGACTACCCGCGCATTCGTGGCGCAGCCCGACTGAGCCAGCCCCTGGGCGACCGTGGCGAACATAGCCGGCGGGATGGCGAGGTAGTGCAGCGGGCGCGCCGCGCCGCCAAGCAACTGGCGCAACTGCTGATAGGTGGCCGGGTCGCGATAGTCGCTGTCTACGTATTGAAGGCGACGCACGAGCGCGCTGAAGGCCGCCTCATCGACGCCGCCCGCATGCGCCAGGCTAGCGCGGGCGCGCTCGCGCAGCTGCTCGACGGTCCATCCCGACTTTGCGACCCCGATAATGGGCATATCCAGCTGGCCGCGGCGAATCAGCCCCTGGAGAGCGGGAAAAATCTGTTTGTAAGCCAGGTCGCCGGTAGCGCCAAAAAAGACGAAGGCATCGGACCGGGACGTATCCATCGTGTACCTCCAATCAACCCAGGGGACTGGCCGCTCCTCTATCTGGTAGCATGATCTGTTCCCCTGCTCAGGCTCTCTTGGTCCGTGGTCGCTTCCTTGCTATACTTGTCGTGACTCTATTCGCCCGCGAGGAACAAGACTTTGGCTACTTCGACCATCTCCGCCCCCATTCAGACCATCGACGATGTGCTGGCCCGATTTCAAGACCGTTCCTATGTCGCCGAGCGCGGCCTGGCGACCGCCGTCTTTCTCGCCCTGCGCCTGGGTCGCCCCTTGTTCCTGGAAGGCGAGGCGGGCGTGGGCAAGACCGAGGTCGCCAAGGTACTGGCCGACCTGCTCGCCGCACCCCTCATCCGCCTGCAATGCTACGAGGGCCTCGACGTCAACAATGCCGTCTACGAGTGGAATTATACACGCCAGTTGCTCGAAATTCGCCTCCTGGAAGCGACGGGCGTCCGCGACCAGTCGGCCGCGCTGAGGGAAGTCTTCAGCCCCGACTTCCTCATTCGCCGCCCGCTGTTGCAGGCCATCGACTACGACGGCGCGAAGCCGCCGGTTCTCCTCATCGACGAGCTGGACCGCGCCGACGAGGAGTTCGAGGCCTATCTGTTGGAGATGCTTTCCGACTTCCAGATCACCATCCCCGAGCTGGGCACGGTACGCGCCAAGCAGCCGCCGGTGGTCGTCCTCACCTCTAACCGCACCCGTGAGATTCACGACGCCCTCAAGCGCCGCTGCCTGTACTCTTGGA
>CAZJJF010000463.1:0-2932 GCA_964546245.1 uncultured Anaerolineales bacterium | reverse complement strand
GTGGGCAGCGCGGCAGCCCGCGCTGCCCTTGCCGATACGGGGGCAGGGACAGTCGAGGCTGTGGCCGCAAGCGTGACCCACCTCGTCGTCGTCAGCTGCACCGGCTTTTTCGCACCGGGTCTGGACCAGGCCATCGCCCGCCAGTTGGGGCTGCCACCGACTGTGCAGCGCACCCTCGTCGGCTTCATGGGCTGCGCCGCCGCCTTCAACGGCCTGCGCCTGGCGTGGCAGATCGTGCGCGCACAGCCGGAGGCCTGTGTTCTCGTCGTATGCGTAGAACTCTGTTCGCTGCATATGCAGGCCGGAACCGACCGCACAGACCTCGTCGTGGCGTCCCTGTTCTCTGACGGCGCGTCGGCGTGCCTGGTAGGCGTACCCCGCGACGATGCGGGGGAGCGCCTGCTCCTGGACACCATGCACTCGGCGCTGGTGCCCGAAACACGCCAGGACATGGTGTGGGAAATCGGCGACCACGGCTTTCGCCTGCACCTGTCCCCCGATATCCCGGAGCGCCTGGGTGAAGCAGCGCCCGTCGCCCTGGCTGCGTTGCTCGATGGCCGCCCCATACCGGGGGCGTGGGCCATCCACCCCGGCGGGCGGGCCATCGTCGCCCGCCTCGCGTCTATCCTGGACCTGACGACGCCGAACCTGGCCCCAACAATGCACGTCTTGCGCCATTACGGCAATATGTCGTCGGGCACGATTCTGTTCGTGCTGCGCGAGTTGCGCGAACGGCTGCGCACCAGCATCGATGTGGCCCCGACCGGTATCGCCGCCATGGCCTTCGGGCCGGGCCTGGCCGTCGAGATGGCGCATCTCAGCTATGTTCCCGCACCTAGCTCCGCCCAACCAGGAATAACACCATGGATCGCCTGAACGACCTCCTGAACCAGTGCGCCACCCTCCACCAGCACCTGTGCCCGCGCCAGGTTCTCGGCGTGCGAATGGGGCTACTGGGCGGCCGCCTGCTCGGCATCGACGTTCCGCAGACCGACAAGCGCCTGCTGACTCTCGTCGAACTGGACGGGTGCGGCGCGGATGGCGTCGCCGTGGCAACCGGCTGCCGCATTGGCCGCCGCACCCTGCGCGTCCTGGACTACGGAAAAACCGCCGCCACCCTGGTCGATACCGAGACTGGCCGCGCCGTGCGCATTCGCCCGCATCCCGCTGCCCGCGTCCGCGCCGCCGACTATGCGCCTGAAGCGACCTCGCGCTGGGAAGGCTACCTCCTCGGCTATCAGCGCATGCCCGACGAGGAGCTTCTGGTCGCCGAGGCGATCGAGTTGACATGGTCCCTGGACAAGATTCTTAGCAAGCACGGCTACCGGGTGACGTGCGAGGTATGTGGCGAGGAGATCATCAACGAGCGTGAGGTCTACCAGGACGGCCGCCGGCTGTGCCAGTCGTGCGCGGGCGATGCCTACTTCCGTGTGATCGAAACGCTGGAGGCGGGTCGCGCTGCCCAACCGGTCCTGTGTCTGGCGCCCTAATGCAAGCAGTCTGGCTCTGTCCCCCGCAGGGTGGACGCAATTTCTCCCAGGGTTAAGGTATGTTCTCGCTACAGGCTGCCGCCGTGAGGTATACTCCAGTTGGCAGGGCGAGCGGCTCAATCTGGCCTTCCAGCCTATCAAATAGCCCTCGCCTGCCTTTTTTACGGCCGCGCGAGACGCAATGGCGCGTCGACGCGTATTGATAATCAGGAGATTGGATACATGAGTCTATCTCTGGTCCTTCAGTTCGCGGTGGTCCTGGCGGCCATCGCTATTGGCGCTCGCTTTGGCGGCGTCGCCCTCGGTCTCTGGGGCGCGGTCGGCGTCCTGGTGCTGGCCGTCGTTTTCGGTGTCCCCCCTACCAGCCCGCCCATCGATGTCATGCTCATCATCCTCGCCGTAGTGATGGCCGCCTCCGTGATGGAAGCAGCTGGCGGCATCGACTACCTGGTGACGGTGGCTGAGCGTATCATCCGCCGCTACCCCAAGCGGATCACCCTCGTGGCCCCCCTGGTCGCCTATGCCTTTACCTTCGGCGCGGGGACCGGCCACATCTACTACCCACTCATCCCCATCATCTACGAGGTCTCCCACGACAACGGGGTACGACCGGAGCGGCCCATCAGCGTCGCCAGCATTGCCTCCCAACAGGCCATCACGGCCAGCCCCGTGTCGGCGGCCATGGCGGCCATGATCGTACTCTTTACCCCATTCGGTTTCGGCCTGCCCCAGATCATGATGATTGCCGTGCCCGCTACTCTCATCGGCGTCATTGTCGCAGCCCTGGTGCAGACCCGTGTCGGCAAGGAACTGAAGGACGACGATGAGTATCAGGCCCGGCTCGCGGCGGGCCAGGTTCCCCCTCCCCAGCCCCATCATGTCAAGGCAGAGCGGGAGCTACCGGCCGGCGCGCGGCTCAGCGCGTACTTGTTCCTCTTCGGCGTGCTTCTCGTCGTCATCGCTGGCGCCTTCCCGCAGCTGCGGCCTATGGTGCCAGCGGGCAACACGACGGCGCCCCTGAGCATGCCATTGACGATCCAGATCATCATGTTGTCTGTCGGCGCGATCATGCTGTGGCTCACCAAGGCCCCGGTGGCCGAAGTGCCGCGCACGAAGGTCGCGCAGGCTGGTCTGACGGCCGTCATCGGCATCTTCGGCCTGGCCTGGCTCGGCGACACCTTCATCAAGGCCAACGAGGCCGTCATCGTTGGTGGCCTGAGCGCCCTGGCAACCGCTTACCCCTGGACCTTCGCCTTCGGGCTGTTCTTCGCCTCGGTGCTGTTGTTCAGCCAGGCGGCGACCACCCGCGCCTTGATGCCGCTGGGAATCTCCCTCGGCATCCCGGCCGCCAGCCTGATCGGTATGTGGCCCGCTGTCAACGGCTACTTCTTCCTGCCTACCTACGGCACGCAGATCGCCGCTGTCAACTTTGACCAGTCCGG
>CAZJJF010000462.1:0-2945 GCA_964546245.1 uncultured Anaerolineales bacterium | reverse complement strand
CGCCAATTGTGTAGCCGAGACTCAGGAAGGTTCCTAACTCTTCAGGAATCTGCTCAAAGACGTGCGAAAGACGAGGCTCGTACCTGAAGGTGGGAATCACCGAGTCGCTCGCCAGCCAAAACTCGCCCCATCGGGAATGGTGATGGAGGTAGACGCCAGGTGTCGTGTCCACGAGTTCGAACATCACGCCGCTTGGAAGGGGCTTGCTCCAAAGGAGCTTGTGGTACTTCCGGAGCGTTGGACTCCGAGCATCCGGGTCTTTCCACGGCGGTGTGTCCGACCTGAAGTCGAAGGTAATGTCGATCAATTCGCTGCCGTCTAGAGCGTGCGCAGTCGGTTTCATCGTCATGTCTGATTAACAGGCAGTTCAGGCTCCGCCATGATCCAACCCTCAGGCCAGCGCGCCATACCCATTGGTCGTCGGTCCTTCGTCCTTGGTCGTCGGGTCACACCACCACGGCCGCCGACAATCCTGAAAGTAGCTCCCCCACCGCGTCGACTTTCAATGTGTGACTGGCGCGGTTGACGATGAGCACGGCCTCCGACTCCAGTAGCGTGTCCACCTCAGTCAGATGATTCTCCTTGAGGGTTGCGCCGGTCTCGACCATGTCCACGATGACATCGGCCAGGCCCGCCAGCGGCCCTAGCTCCACTGAACCACTGAGGGGGATGATATCCACCGACAGGCCTCGGTCCTCAAAGTAGGCGCGGGTCAGGCGCGGGTACTTGGTCCCGACACGCAGCGCCATGCGGCGGTGCAGCGGCTGGCCCGCGCGCTCAGCCGGCGCCGCCACCACCAGGCGGCAGCGCGAGAAGCCCAGGCGCAGTGGTTCCAGCACATCGCGGCCGCTCTCCGCGACGACATCGTGGCCGACAATGCCGGCATCGGCCGTTCCATACTCGACGTAGGTCGGTACATCGCTGCCCTTGACCAGCAACAGGCGCAGCCGGCCATCCAGGGTATCCACCACCAGGCGGCGCGAGCCATCGGTGAGGCCAGGCGGCACAGCATAGCCCGCCGTCTTCAGGCGTCGCAACGCACTGCCAAAGACCTTGCCCTTGGCGATGGCCAGGGTCAGCGGCGGCGCAGTCACAGCGCGCGCGCCCCCATCACGTCGACCAGGTCATCACCGCGCCAGGCCAGGACACGCCCGATACCCCGCGCCGCCGCGTAGGCGAGCAGTTCGTCCAGAGTGAGGCCCAGCACGTCCATCTCGACACGCAGGCCGTCGGCGCGCAGGCCAGCCACCGCCGCCAGCGCCGCCGCTTCTTCCGTGGCCGCCACAACCATGTCGGGCAGGTGGTCCCGGGTCAGCGTCTCGCCCAGGGCCAGCATGAGCCGCTCCACGTCCAGCGCGAAGCCCACGGCGGGTTGCGGCGGCCCGAACAGGCCGACCAGGCGGTCGTAGCGGCCGCCGTTGACCACGGCGAAGCCCACGCCGCTGACGAAGGCCTCGAAGGTCAGCCCCGTGTAGTAATCCATGCCCCGCGCCTCGCCCAGGTCGATAACAATGGCATCCGCCGCGCCATAGCGGGCCAGCCAGTCGTAGACCTCGGCCAGGCTATCCAGGGCAGCCTGGGCGTGCGGCCAGGGGGCCATCGACCGCGCCTCGTCGATAACGGCCCGGCCGCCAACCAGGGCCGGCGTCTGCCCCAAAAGCAGGCTAGCCGGGCTGTTGTAGCCATTGAGGGCAGCGCGAATATCGGCCTGACTCTTGCGGTCCACAGCGTCCTGCACAACACGAGCCACGTCGGGCGGCAGACCCGCCTCGGTCAGCACAGTACGAAAAAAGTCCACCTGACCGATGGCGATGCGAAAGTCGGCCACGCCCGCCGCCCGCAGCGCCTCGGCAGCCATTGCCACCACCTCGGCATCGGCCTGGGGCGTTGCCGCGCCAATCAGCTCAATGCCCGCCTGGCTGAACTCCCGCTGCCGCCCCGCCTGCACCTCCACGTAGCGAAAGACAGGGCCAGTGTAGTAGAAGCGTAGCGGCATGGGCTGATCGTAGAGCTTGGTCCCGACGATGCGCGCCGTCTGCACCGTCAGGTCCGGGCGCAGGGCCAGAGTGTGGCCGCGGTGGTCGATGAAGCGGTAGGTTGCCTCCTGGACCTGGCTGCTCAAACCCAGGGCGAGATTCTCGTAGTATTCGAAGCTGGGGGGAACAATCTCAGCGTAGCCCCAGGCGCGGAAGACGTCGGCCAGGCGGGCCTCCAACGCCGACCGACGCGCCGCGTCGGCCAGAAACAGGTCCTGGACTCCGCGCGGGAGCTTGCCATGCAACGGGGTACGATTCGCCACGAAACAGGTATCCTCTGACCAGGCAGGGTTTTCGATGACCGGCACATCCACGAATTATGCGACCTTCGTAGGCGAGTGTCAAAGGTTGGTGGGGTCTGATAATCGTTGCTTACGCTTTGCGCCCCGTGCCACCCTCTGTACAATTGGGTCTATTCTGTCCCGCTTTTACCCTGGGAAACCACCCATGCCCAGCCTGTTCCCGTTCACCGCCATCGTCGGCCAGGAGCGCCTCAAGCGTGCCCTGGTCCTCAACGCCGTCAGCCCGGCCATCGGCGGCGTGCTCATCCGCGGCGAGCGCGGCACGGCCAAGAGCACCGCCGCCCGCGCCCTGGCCCAACTGCTGCCCGACATCCAGGTTGTCGCTGACTGCCCCTTCGCCTGCGACCCGGCCGATCCCAGCGCGTGGTGCGACCTGTGCCGCGCGCGGGTAGCGCGAGGGGAGACGCTGCCGGTGGCGGCGCGGCGCGTGCCCTTCGTCGATCTACCCGTCAGCGCGACCGAGGACCGGGTGGTAGGAACGCTGGACATGGAGCGCGCCATCCAGAGCGGTGAGCGCCGCTTCGAGCCGGGGCTGCTGGCGGCGGCCCATCGCGGCATCCTGTACATCGATGAGGTCAACCTGCTCGACGACCCCGTGGTCGACATC
>CAZJJF010000461.1:0-2965 GCA_964546245.1 uncultured Anaerolineales bacterium | reverse complement strand
GACCCGAATTTCCCAGTGCAGGTGAGGCCAGGTCGAACGGCCGGTCGTGCCCACCGTGCCAAGCAGCTGCCCCGGATTGACCAGCTGCCCCGGCTCAACGGCGAGCCGCGACAGGTGGAAGTAGCCGGAATAGACGCCCCAGCCGTGATCGATCCAGACGTTGTTGCCGCGTACCGGCATCGGCTCGGCGACGACCACGCGCCCTGCGGCGGGCGACTGGATGGGCGTACCGCTCGGCACGGCATAGTCGATACCGGTGTGATAATCGCGCAGCGCGCCGTCGTCGTAGATGCGATACTGCCCGAAACCCGCCGACGTGGGGGCCACATTCGCCAGCGGCGGCCGGAAGGCGCTCCCCCGCCACAGGGGCGACTGCTCGCTCCACACGGCGCGCAGTTGGGCTAGTTCCGGCCCCGTCACCTCCGGCTCCAACAGTTCGCGCTTCTCGGTCGGGATGTTAAGCGCGATAGTCGGCCCCGTGTTCGCCACGACCTGCACGGTTGCCGTCAGTAGCTGTGTGCGCCCCTGGGCATCCGTCACCTCCACCTGGAGCGGCATCTCCCCGACGGGCGCGTCCAGCGGAATGCCCACCACGGCCCAGGCCGCATTGTCGGCCGGGTAGAAGGGCAGGGCCATGCCGCCGAGCGCGCCGCTGGCCTTGACGGCCCGGTCGCTGCGCACCGAGACCACCAGCGTCTTGCCCTGGCCGACGCTGGGCGGGTCAACCCTCAGCGTTGCCTCAGCGGGGCGGAGTGTCGCCGTGGCCGTCGGCGTGGCCGTCGCGGTCGGCGTCGTGGTCGGCGTGGCCGTCGCGGTCGGCGTCGCCGTTGGTATGGGCGTTGCGCTGGCCGTTGGCGTTCGGCTTGGCCCCAAACTGAGCGATAACACCTCGCGGGGCAGCGCGGGTAACTCCGCCGCGCCGCTGCATGCCGCCAGAACCAGCAGGGACGCCACCCCGGCGAGCCAGAGCAGCCGCCTCACGCCATGCCTCGAATCTTACAGGACATTATACATCCGTCAGGGCAGAAACTCAACCCATTGCTACATTTAGTATGTGAATTCGCTAAAGAACACAACCGGTAGGGGCAGGGTTTCCCTGCCCTATCTGGCGCGCCTGGCAAACATGGCTGGACCAACCACAAGTGGCGAGATCATTCGACTGTCACCCTGAGACACCGATACCGCACGGTACAGGCGCGAGGCAGAACAATGTTCGACTGTCATGCCGAGGGCTGCCGAGGCATCTCCGCTATTGCTGCCGCAGAGACCCCTCCGAGAGCCTGCCCTGAGCCTGGCGAAGGGTCGGGGTGACGTCGTGTGTTCTGAGCCGCACGGCGAAGGGCCTAGACCGCTTGCCTCCGCAGCCCAGCTGCCTCGCCTTCGCTCAGCATGACCATCGAACGTCATCGCTTAGCGTAAGGCGACAGTATAGACGCAACCGCCGATGACGGCAACTCCCGCATCACCCTGCACACGTGCTATAATGCTTCTTTGGCGGAACACACCACGATGAGGAACGACAAAGGTATGCGCCGCTTCGACGCCCCGGAGATGCTCGATCTGAACGTAGGGACGCTGGACGACGCCGCCGAGAGCCTGGCCGACCTGCGCCGCATCAATCGCTGGCTCGGCGGAACGCGCGTCCTGACGCATCATCTCCTGCCCCGCGTCGCGGCGGCGGCGCGCGCCGCTACGCGCCCCATCGTGGTCGCCGACATTGGCGCCGGCTCGGCCGACATTCCCATTGCCCTGGTCCGCTGGGCGCGGCGGCGCGGCATCCCGCTCCGCGTGCTGGCCGTCGACCTCAATCAGCGCCATCTGACCCTGGCGCGGCTGCGCCTGGCGGCCTACCCGGAAGTGCGCCTCGTCGCCGCCGAAGGCGGGAACCTCCCGCTGGGGGATGGCGTCGATTACATAGTCGCGTCGCTGTTCCTGCACCATTTCCCGCCACCCAACGTGGTGAGCCTGCTGCGCGGCTGGTACACAACGGCGCGGCGCGGCGTCATCGCCAACGATCTCATTCGCGCCTGGCTACCCTATCTGGGCTACTTCGCCCTCCAGCCTGTCATCGCGCGCAGCTACCTGACCCGCTACGATGCGCCTCTCTCCATCCGCCGCGCCTACACCGTCGGCGAGATGCGCGCCCTGGCCGCCGAGGCGGGCCTACCCGCGCAACTGTACTGGCACTGGCCGTGGCGGCTGGCCCTGGTCGCCGACAAAGAGCCTGTCTAATACGTTTGGTCTTATCTTCTAGAGGAACCCTGTGGACAACCAGAACCCTCTCCTCGACAACCGCTATCGCCTGCTGGAGCAGGTCGGCGCGGGCGGCTCGGCCGTCGTGTATCGCGCGCGCGACGAGCGGCTTGGCCGCGACGTGGCCGTCAAGGCCCTTCGCCCCCACCTGGCGCAAGACCCGGCTTACCTGGCGCGCTTCAGCCAGGAGGCGCAGCGCGCCGCCCAGGTCAGTCATCCCCATATCGCCACCGTTCTCGACTTCAACGCCGACGCCGCCCAACCCTACATCGTCATGGAGTACGTCGACGGGCTACCTGTCCATCGCCTGGCTCCGCTACCCATCACCGACGCGGTGGAGTACGCCCGCCAGGCGGCCGACGCCCTGGGTTTCCTGCACCGGCGCCAGCTCGTCCACGGCGACGTGAAGCCTGACAATCTCCTGGTCGACAAGAACGGCCAGGTCAAGCTGGTAGACCTGGGCATCGCGCGCGCGGCGGGGACCGCTGAAGCGGGCATGGTCCTCGGCTCCCCCGCCTATATCGCTCCGGAGCGGCTGCGGGGCGCGCCCCTGTCACCGCCGGCCGACGTGTACGGCCTGGGCGCGACGCTATTCGAGATGCTCGCCGCCCGGCCCCCCTTCAGCGGCGCATCGGCCCAGGAGGTCGCCGCCCAGAGTCTAGCGGCCGAACCGCCCGCGCTCCAGGACCTGCGCCCCGAAGTCCCGCTGGCT
>CAZJJF010000460.1:0-2968 GCA_964546245.1 uncultured Anaerolineales bacterium | reverse complement strand
ACGGTCGACTTCTTCGGTCGTCGGTCGTCGGTCGTCGGTCGTCTCCTCCGTGCTCGGTGGCCGGTGGTCACGCCCCGGACGCACCACCCGCGTCGTCTCGCCCGCCCGCACCACCTGGCCCCCGTCGCTGGTACGGCCGCGCGTCGGGAAGGGAACCGTCGTTGGGTCGTAGACAATCAGCGTGTCGCCATCGCTCTGGGCCGGGAAGTAGCCGTAGATGGCGCGCGGCTTGAGCCAGCCCTCGCGCCGTGCTCGCGCCTGCAACTCGGCCAGGCGCGGCTTGAACTCCCTCTCTACCAACGTCTCGAAGGCGGCCCCCTGTGCGCCTCGCGCCCCCCAGGCCAGGCGGAACAACTCCCGCGTGTCGAGGCAGGCAAACACGTCGTCCAGGGGCACATTCTCCAGCACCCGCCAGCCCCAGAAGGGCGGCGATGGGATGTCGGGGGCCGGGCCGACCTTCTTGAACTCGACGCCAGCGGCGGGCGCGGCGCGCTCCTCGGCCGTCTGGTTCAGGAATGTATCCCGGCGGGCCTCATCCACCGTGCGCTCGTACAGCGCAGCGCGGCGCGGCGGGTCCATGATCTGATCGACCGCCTCCAAACCCTCGAAGGCATCGCGGCAGTAGTAGACACCGCCCGCATAGGGCGTCTCCGCGTCGTCGACGAACAGAGCGCGGCGACCGAAGCGGCGATTGATGGCCGCCCCGCCGATGAGGACCGGGATGTCCAACCCACGGCGGTTGAGTTCCTGGACCGTCAGCGGCATCTGCTTCGACGTGCTCACCAGTAGCGCTGACAGGCCAATGGCGTCGGCGTCTACCGCGATAGCCTTCTCGACGATCGTGTTGATGGGAACCTGCTTGCCCAGGTCATAGACCGTGTAGCCGTTGTTGCTCAGGATGGTATTGACCAGGTTCTTGCCGATGTCGTGAACGTCGCCAAAGACCGTCGCCAGCACCACCTTACCCTTGCTCGTCCCCTCTACCCGGTCGAGATACGTCTCCAGGCGACTGACGGCGCGCTTCATAACCTCCGCGCTCTGCAACACAAAGGGCAGAATCAGCTCGCCCGCGCCGAACTTATCGCCAACCTCCTTCATGGCGGGCAGCAGCACCACATTCAGCACCTGGACCGCGCCCTCGCTGGTAGCCGCCTCGCCGCCGGAGGCATTGACAATCGCCTGGTCAACCAGTGTCTCGACGCCCTCGCGCTTGCGGTGGACGATCTGCCAGTGCAGCGTCTCCTCGACGCTCATGTTCGCCGTCGGGTCTTCGCGCTCCTGGCCGCTATCGGCCGTCGCCTCGCGCCCCTCCCAATAGGCGATGTAGCGCGGCAGGGCATCCTCCGAGCGGTTAAAGATGAGATCATCGGCCAGCTGCCGCTGCTCCGGGTCAATCTCGGCGTAGGGCGTGATGTGGGACGGGTTGACAATCGCCATGTCCAGCCCCGCCTCGACGCAATGGTACAGGAATACCGAGTTGAGGACGGCGCGCGCCGCCTGCTTCAAGCCGAAGGAAACATTCGACACGCCGACGCTGGTCAGCACGCCGGGCAGTTCCTGCTTGAGGCGACGGATCCCCTCGATGGTCCAATGGCCGTCATCGCGCAATTCGGCCTGGCCTGTCGTAACCGGGAACACCTGCGGGTCGATGATGAGGTCGTGGGCGGGCAGACCGTACTCGTGGACCACGATATCGTACAGCCGCCGCGCCACCTCCAGCTTGCGTTCCACCTCGTGGGCCATGCCAATCTCGTCGATGGTCAGGGCGATGACCGCCGCGCCGTGGGCCTTGATGAGGGGCAGGTAGCTGTCCACCCGCTCGCGGCCGCGCTCCAGGTTGATAGAATTGACGATGGCGCGGCCGGGGCAGCGTTCCAGCGCCGCCTGCACCACCTCCGTTTCCGTGGTGTCGATGACCAGCGGCGTCTCGACCGCCGTGCTCAGCAGGTGAACGAGCGTCGCCATCTGCTGCGCCTCGTCAGCGCGTTCCGTCAGCGCGGTCTGTATGTCCAGGGTATGCGCGCCGCCCTCCACCTGCTCGCGGGCAATGCTGACGATCTCCTCATAGTTGTCCTCCAACAGCAGCCGCTTCATCTTGCGACTACCCTGGGCATTGACGCGCTCGCCAATGAGCATGGGCGGCGGGTCCTGGGTCATGCTGGTCGCCGTCATGGCCGACGAAACCATCGCCCACTCCGGCGCATCAACCCGGCGTAGTCGCTGCCATTCCCCGGCGCCCGCTAGGGGCGCGGTTGCCCCGCCCGCTACCGGGCGAACCGTTTCAACCTCGTACCCGAAGCGCACCGCGCCCGGTGGTGTCTCGCGCACGGCCGCCACAATCGCCGCCAGGTGGGCAGGCGTCGTGCCACAGCAACCGCCAACAACACGCACGCCGAAGGTGTGGACGAACTCGCCCAACTGGGCGGCCATATCGGCCGGCGTCTCAGGATAGACAGCTTCGCCCGTGCCGGTGTTGAGGGGCAGGCCCGCGTTGGGGATACACGAGACGGGGATAGCGGCATTCTCAGTCAGGTAGCGCATTGGCTCGCGCATGTGCTCGGGGCCGGTCGAGCAGTTGAGGCCAATCAGGTCAATGGGCAGCGCCTGCAACGTGGTCAGCGCGGCGGCGATGTCAGTCCCCAGCAGCATGCGACCCGCCGTGTCCAGCGTCACCTGGCATTGCAGGGGCACGCGCCGCCCTACCTCGGCAAAGGCTTCCTGGATACCGAAGACGGTCGCCTTGACCTCCAGAATGTCCTGAGACGTCTCGATGAGCAGCACATCCACGCCACCCAATAGCAGCCCCAGCGCCTGCTCACGGAACACGTCCACCAACTCGGGAAAAGTGACATTGCTCAACACCGGGTCGGTGGACGAGGGCAGCAGCCCGCTCGGCCCGATAGACCCGGCCACGAAGCGCGGCGTCTCCGGGCTGTCGTACTCCTGGGCAATGCTCTTCGCCAGCGCC
>CAZJJF010000459.1:0-2978 GCA_964546245.1 uncultured Anaerolineales bacterium | reverse complement strand
ACCCGCGCGAGATTGAGATCGTCGGTGAGCTGGAATTGGCCGAGGAGTCGTGGGGCTTCACCCAGGAGGATACCTTCGCCAGCAAGGGCCAGAAGATGATATACCACGGCCCCCTCAAGCCCCAGGAGAAGCCCCTCCTGCAAAGCCCTGTCGTACCGTGGTCTTTCGTCGCCTCCCGCGCCTACCACGACGCCTACTGGTATCCCAACGTGGGCCAGTACCGCGTCGAGGAGGCCCTCAAGACGAAGTGGGGCCGCCTGTTCAAGACCTATGTCCCCACTGAGCCGGAAGACGATGGTTACTGGCGGCGCTTCGCCCTGCGCGCTGGGGCGGCGACAGTGGCCGTCACGGCCGGCGCGTTGGTGATAAGCCGCCTGATGCGCCGCGAAGACGAGCCGCTCAGCGACACCGCGACGCCCGCCGAGGTGACCGCCGAGAGCAACGGTCATGCCGCTGAGGCGCTGGCGGAGAGTGAGACGCCCGCCGTCGTAGCTGTCGCGCCCGAGGCGCCATCCAGCTGAGCAAGTCTTTGCGGCTCGCCCGGCACGAAGACAGAACGTTTGTTTTGATTTCTGAGTGAGAATGTGGTATACTCATAACGGTGTTTATCGACGTTCGTTGTAGTTTGTGAGACGATGTACCAGAAGAGGGAGAAGCGCGCATGTCTCGCTCGCGTGTCGCCCTGTTGTTTGTGGCTGTTTTTCTGGCGACGGTCACACTGCTGGCTATCGGCCGGCAGGCCGCGCTAGCCCTCGCTGCTGCCCTTGACTCGACGCCACGCTCACCCGCCGCCGTGCTTGAGCGTGGCGTTGCGCCTGTGTCGCCGCTAGGCAGTTCGGGACGCCCCGCGCCGCGCCAGGACTCGCCACCGACCTCCGCGCCTACCCCGGCGGCTCCCAGCCAGGGGGCGGTGACGGTCGCGGTATCGGTGCTCAATGTGCGCGCTGGGCCGGGCCTGGACAACGAGATCATTGATCAGGTGATGGAGGGGGAGCGGCTGGTCGTCCTTAGCTCGCAGCCGGGCTGGATCGAGGTCAACACGCCGACTGGAACCCACGGCTACGTGAGCCGCCTGTACGTTCTGGCCGACGGCGAGGCGCCGCGCGCGGAGGCTATCCCCGCGCCGAGCCGCCCCGGGGGGCGCGGGTCACAGCGCAGTAGCCCCCAATGGGGAGGCCCCCAGGGTGGCTGGAATCTGCCTGGCCCCGGTGGCGAATTCGGCTCGCCCCCCGGCATGTGGGGACCGCCGGACGGCAACCCTGCCGCCCCAGCGTGGGGTGGCTCGCCGACCGAGCGTGCGACGGATGACGCGGGCAACAGCGTGCAGGTGTACTCTGACACCAGCGACTACAGCTTCAGCACCGATGAGTTCCTGCGCCTGCTGCGTGACGAGAACATCACGGGCCAGGCGGTAACGGTTATGCTGACAGAGAGCCAGTACGACAACCGCAGCGCCACGACCTTCGGCAGCATGACCATTGACTGCAACCCCATCAACATCCCGACGGGACTGGACCGCCCCTCGCCGCCGGGCAATGGCAAGGCCGGCCAGGCGTTCTGCAATGCTGTCGGTCTGCACGAAATCTATCACCTGATTAGCCTGGCCCGCTCCCGGACCGGCGGCGGCGAGGGCGAGGCTGACCGCTTCGCCAACAATCGCGTCAGCCGTTACGCCCTCATCCAGGCGCGCTAGCGGGTGATCGAGCCGCCTCGCGGGGCGCGGGTCGCCGCGCTCAACGCCTACTGGCTGGCTCTCAACGTTTCAAATAACGCCCTCGACCCGGTGGTACTGCCCATCCTGGTCGAGGGCGTTGTCGCGCCCGGTGTCAAGAATAGCGCGCTGGCTGTGCTGGGGGCGGTCGGCCTGTTGGTCGCGGTCGTCTGGCAGCCCATCGTTGGCGCTGCCAGTGACCGCTCGTCGCGCGGCCGCCTGCCTTTCCTCCTGATCGGCACGGCCGCTTTCATTGCCTGCCTGCCACTGTTGGCCTTCGCGCCGTCCTACGTTGGGTTGCTCGTCGCCACCATCGCCCTGCAACTCGCCTCCAACACGATTCAGGGTCCGTTGCAGGCCCTGATCCCCGACTACCTGGCCCCGGCCGCCTACGGCGCGGCATCGGGAGTGAAGACCGTCTTCGAGGTGGTGGGGACAATTATCGGCGGCTTTGCGGGGGGGCAGCTGGTCTCGGCAGGCCATCTGCCACTCACGTTCGCCTTCGCCGGCGGCGCGCTGCTGCTGGGCGCGGTGGCAACCATCCTGGGCCTGCGCGGCCAGCGCCGGCGGGCCAGTGTCATCGCCGCCGGTCATCCGGCCCACGTGCCCCTCGCCACGTCGCTGCGCTCTCTGGCTACGCCCGCGCTGCGCCCCTACCTGTGGTGGTTCATCAGCCGCTACCTGGCCTCCTTTGCCTTCGTGTCGATTCGCGCCTTTGCCTTCTACTTCGTCCAGGATTATCTGCGCCTGCCCGACCCGGCCGCCGCCGTCGGCAACCTCATTGCGGCTATCGGCCTGGTCGTTGGGCTGGCCGCCGTGCCTTTTGGGGCGCTCGTTACACGCGAGCGGCGGCGGGGCGTGCTAGCGGTGGCGTTCGGCGTCGCCGCGGCCGTTACGCCGCTGTTCACCCTGGCCCGCTCGCCCGTCAGCCTGTGGGCCATCGGTGCAGTGTTGGGCGTGTCGGTGGCAGCATTCCAGGTGGTCGGCTGGGCCATGGCGATGGACCTGGTTCCGGTGGGCCAAATGGGGCGCTACCTGGGCCTGTCCAACATTGCCAGCGCGGGCGGCTCGCTATCGGCACGCCTGACCGGTGTACTCATCGACAGCCTGAATCATTGGCAGGTGGGCCTGGGCTACACGGCCCTGTTTGGCCTGGACGCGCTGCTATTCGTGCTGGCGGCGCTGGCGATTCTCCGCGTTGCTCAGCCCGCCGAGCCAGGTAAGGAGTGATGTATCCGTGGCTTCCAACTTGCCATACAGCCGCGTC
>CAZJJF010000458.1:0-2993 GCA_964546245.1 uncultured Anaerolineales bacterium | reverse complement strand
CGACGACTGACCACTGGCTACTTCCAGATGTCTACCCCCTCCCTCCGCCACCGTCTGCGCCGGCTGCGCGCCGCCTGGAACGACACCACACCTGCTTCGGAAACCGATGCGCAGGCCACCCAGGCCGACCTGCGCGCCGCTGAGCACGCTCTGCTCGCCGCCCAGCGTCAGATCGCCGTGCTGACAACGCGCCTCGCGGCTTTAGAGGACGATATCGGCGCGCTACGGCGGCCCCATGCCCGGCCGCGCCTGGCGTTCTTCAGCCCCGTCACGCCCCAGGCCAGCGGCATCGCTGCGTACAGTGAAGCTCTACTGCCTGCCCTCGCGGCCCGTGCCGACGTGGACGTCTACATCGGCGATGTGACGCCGACATCGCCAGCCCTGGCCGCCCTGCCCGTCTTCGACTATCGCGAGTATCCTGCCCGCCGCCGGGCGCAGGCCTACGACGCGACCTTTTACCAGATGGGCAACGACCTTCGCTACCATCGCTTTATCTACGCCACCCTGGCCCGCTACCCTGGGCTGGTCGTCCTGCACGAGTTTCTGCTGCACCACTTCATGGCGGGCTATACCCTGGACTACGGGCAGCGCGTTGACTATGCCTGGGAAGTGGGCTACGCCGCCGGGCAGACGGCCCTGGCGGTCGCCCGCGCCGCCGAGCGCGGCGAGCGTGAGCTGCCCTACTTCGACTATCCCCTGGTGGAGCATGTCCTGGACCTGAGCCAGGGCGCGCTGTGTCACAGCGACTACGTCCGCGATCGCATCGCCGCGACGCGCCCCGACCTGCCCATCGCCGTCGTCCCGCACCCCACCGCTGTCAGCGCCGTGAGCCGTCCTGCCCAGCGTCATGATTCCTTCACCGTCATCACGGCGGGCTATCTCACGCCGGCCAAGGGCCTGCTGCCGGCCCTGGAGGGCTTCGCCCAGTTCGCCCGCGACATGCCCACGGCCCGCTATGTGCTGGTGGGAGCCGTGGAGCCGGAGTTCGACCTGGCGGCCTGGGTGCGTGACAGCGGTGTCGCCGACCGCGTCGAGCTACGCGGCTACGCCCCGACACTAGAGGATTTCGACGCCCAGGTGAGCGAGGCGAATGCCTGCCTCAACCTGCGCTACCCGACAGGGGGCGAGACCTCCGGGAGCCTGCTGCGCGTGCTGGGCGTGGGCGTCCCCGCCATCGTTACTGACACCGGCTGGTTCAGCGAGGTTCCTGACGATGTGGTCATCAAGATTCCTGCCCCGCCTACGGCCGACGCCGTGGCCGACGCCCTGCGCCGCCTGGCCGACCCCACGCGCCGCGCCGCCATGTCGGACGCCGCGCGGCGCTGGGTGGCCGAGGCGCACACTCCCGCCCGCACCGCCCAGGGCTACCTGGATTTTGCTGCCAGTCTGAAATGAATCCAGGGCGACGGGGCGGCCGCGGCCCGTCGTCGGTTCCACACCATGCGTATCCTGCACGTCATCCAACGCTACTGGCCTGCCGTCGGCGGGGCCGAGCGCCATCTCCACGAAATCAATCGGCGGCTCGTCGCCGACGGCCACTCTGTCACGGTCTATACCACCGACGCCGACGACTTCGCCGCTTTTTGGGACCCGCGCCGGCCGCGGCTCGCCACTCTCCGCGATATTCACGAGGGCGTAGTGATTCGCCGCTTCCCTTTGCGTCACCTGCCCGCCGCCCCCCTCGCCTACTCCGCTACCCGTCGCGCTATGGCGACCCTATCTGACCTGCCTGTAGCTACGACATCGCTGCTGACGGCCATCGGTCGGTTCACGCCCTGGACGCCCGACCTGGCCGCCGAGCTGGCCGCCGCCGGACCGGCCTGGGACGTGGTGGGCGGCATGACCGTCACCTACGACAGCCTGTTGTGGCCCGCCGCGCGCTGGGCTGCGCGTTGGGGGCGGCCGTGGCTCTTCTACCCGCTGACCCACCTCGGCGAGGGGCCAGGCTCGACCATGCGCCGCTACTATACCATGCGCCATCAATTGGAACTGAGCCGCCGCGCTGCGACGGTCTTCGCCCAGACCGATACCGAGCGCCGCTTTCTGGCTGACCAGGGCGTTGACCCTGACCGGCTCGTGGTGGCCGGGGTGGGCATCAACCCCGCCGAGTACGTCAGCGGCGATGGAGCGCGCGGCCGCGCCCGATTGGGGCTGCCGTCAGATATTCCCCTGGTACTGTCGCTCGGCACGGCCAGCCGCGACAAGGGCAGCGTGACGACTCTGGCCGCGCTACGGCGGCTGTGGGCGGCGGGCCACCCGGCCCATTGGGTCGTGGCCGGCGCGGCCCAGGACGACTTCGCCCACGCCGTCGACCGCCTGCCGCCTGCCTATCGCGGTCGGGTTCATGTCCTGGGTCGCGTGGACGAGGCGGCCAAGCAAGACTGGTTGGCCGCCGCCGATGTGCTTGCCATGCCGTCGCGCGCCGACTCCTTCGGTATCGCCTACCTGGAAGCGTGGGCCTACGGGCGGCCGGTCATCGGCGCGCGTATCGGGGGCATCCAGGATGTGATTGACGATGGGCAGGATGGCCTGCTGGTGGCCTTCGGCGATAGCGCGGGGTTAGCCTCCGCGCTGGCCGCGCTGCTCGCCGATCCGGCGCGGGCGCGGGAGATGGGGGCGCGGGGGCGGGCGAAGGTTCTGACGCGCTATACCTGGGATGCCGTATACGCACGGGTCCGCCCCGCCTACGAGGCCGTAGCTCAAGATTGGCCCCGCTCGACGGGGGGGACTACAATTCGCGTATGAGTGAACGACGTGTGAATGGCGCGGCGGACTCAGCCACCGCGCCGGCCGAGCGCCAGGCGCGGCTGGAGGCGGCTTTGCGCGACGCCCTCGCCGCCCGCCGCAAGGCCGTCGCGCCGCCCGGCTGGGACGACGCCGCTCTGACTCGCGGCGTCACGCGCATGGAAGCCGCCGCCAGCGTCAACCCGCACCTGCCCATTGCCTGGCCGACCTGGCCCCCTGGCGTTGTCCCTAAACTGACGGCGGCGGCG
>CAZJJF010000457.1:0-2996 GCA_964546245.1 uncultured Anaerolineales bacterium | reverse complement strand
ATTCTACGCAATGATACGGTCGCGGTGGGCATTGCCGTGGACTCGGACGGCGACCCGACCATGGTCTATACCGTCGCCCAGAACCGCACCTACCCGTCGCTGCGCGCCGCCGCCGACAAGCTGGGCATCACACGCTGGACAGCGTCGCCGCGCACGGAGGGACGCGGCGACGTGGGAGCGCCCGGCGACGCGGAGCAACTCATGTTTGAGGCCGCCGATGCCAACGATTTTCGCGTCGCAGGTATGGCCGTCACTCGTTCGGTGTGCGCCGACTGCGCGGAGGCCACCAAGTCTGCCAAGAAGGGCGGCGTTCCCATCGCCGAGGTTCACCTCCCTCTCCCCAAGGCGCCCTCGTCCGGCGCGAAGGGCGGCGGCGGCGCGGGAACGGGCGGCGCGACCACCAAGGCCACGCCGAAGGGCGGCGCGGCCCCCGCCGAGGAGCCGCACGTTCCAGCGGCGGGGGGCAAGGCGCCGGCCAAGACACCGGCTGTCAAAGGGGGGGCGGTCCCGAAGGGCGGTCTCGCCAAGGGTGGGGCCAAATCGGGCGCGCGGGGCGCCGGCATCCGTAGCAGCGGGGGCGGTGGCGGGGCAGCCATCGGTGGGGCCATCGCCGCGGCCGTGGTTGACGCCGCCGGGCAAATCATCCTTCAACACTACGTGCAGAAGATTCTGGACGAGAAGAACGCCGAGGCCATCGAGGCGGACTTGAAGGCGCTGGAACCCACCATTGAGACGAAAGCGAAAACCCAGGAGGCGCGGCTGAAGGAATTGAGCGCGGGCGACAAGCCGGTGTTCATCACGGTCAAGCTGCGCGTCCGCTGGCAGACCGATACCTCAGGGCAACTGGGCGGCGGCACGGCCTACATGGGCATGGATCTGGAAGACCTACAAGCCGACACCACCAAGCTCGACAGGCTGAAGCGCGAGACGGTACGACACGGCCTCGCGGAGGACATCCTCCGCCAGCACATCGGCAATAGCGAGGAGTTCTGGTCGTTCTCGTTGAGCTACCCGGAGCTTCAGGTGGTCACGCAGCCTGATCCGCCCGCGGCGGGTGGCGAGTGTTTCATTGCCACCGCCTGCTATGGCTCAGCGGACGCGGCGCAGGTCGTCTACCTGCGCGCCTTCCGCGACCACGTCCTGCTGTGCTATGCGGCGGGCCGCGCCTTCGTCCGCTTCTACTACGCTATATCGCCGCCCATCGCCGACGCTCTGCGCCCGCGCCCGCTGGCCCGCGCCGTGGTGCGCGGCGGCCTGCTCGCGCCCACTGTCGCCCTGGTACGCAGCCTGGATGGCTTGCTCGGCTGGAACCTCAACATGTATGCCTACCCCTACCGACCGTGGCGGATGGGCAGCTGATGGACCAGCGCACGCTGCTGCCACGCACCTCCCACCCCCCGGCGCAACAGCCGGGCAACGGCGGCTTGCAGCGCACAGCTGTCGATGACGCGCCGCGGGGCGTTCGCGACGCCCTGCGCTCGCCGGGGCAGCCCCTCGATGCTGAGACACGCGCCGACATGGAGAGCCGCTTGTCTGGCCTGACTGACCTGAAGATGCCAGAGCGCGCTGCGCCGGGTCGTACCCTGGCCGTCATGCCCCGACTCGACCCTACGGAGAGCCAGGCGCGCGCGATGGCCGAGCTTGCGAACCCTGCCGCCATACAGCCGACCGCGCCAACCGCCGACTTCAGCCGGGTGCGGGTCCACACGGGCTCGACGGCCGCCGCCGCCGCCGATCAGATCGGGGCCAGGGCTTATACGGTCGGCTCAGATATCGCCTTCGCCGCTGGGCAGTACAGGCCGGGGACGGCCGCCGGACGACGCCTCCTCGTCCATGAGTTGGTGCACGTCATGCAGCAGGCGCGAATGGCGAGCGGGTATGTACAGCTGGATCAGGCGCCAAAGGGCGGGTCGACGCCAACGACCGGCTCCCCCGACAAGACCCTATGGTTCCAGGACCCGAAAGTCGCGGGTGACCCCACTCAGCCGGATCGCAAGCGCGTGTTGTCGGAAGCGACTCTGTCTAAGGTAGGAACGGTCAACGTCCGCTTTGCCTACCCGCAATCAGAACTCGTCGCTAGTGGTTACGTCAGCAAGCCATCCCAGAAGATCGAGGATGCTAAGAAGAAGATCCTGACCTACATCAGCGAGGTCATTGTCGATCTGGGTAGCTACCCGGCAGGGACCGCGGCTGAGCAGACCAAGTGGCAGCAGGACCGCGCCCGCCTCAAGGAGGCCTTCGCAGGACTCACGGCAGCCAAACCCCTTAACATCTTTATTGCCAGCATCGATAGTCCGGCCGAGCTAGCCACGGGCAAGTACATTCCGTACACCGATCAGGTGTACATCAATGTCGCCGATGTGGGGAACAAGGCAAAGCTGGAGGCCGCGATCCGACTCCCTCTACAGAATCTGGCGGGAGGCATATCGGCGCAGACGGGCCAGCAGGCGTCAGCGCAGAGCAAGGATGAGCTCAAGAAGACGCTCCTCCACGAGTCCCTGCACGTGTTGCTCATTAACCGTGGTTTGGACAGCGAGACAATGTGGGCCAAGACGCAAGCGCAATTGAAGATTCAAGGCCCCGCGGATGTCAAGGCCAAGGCGGAGGAGTTGGTACACAAGTATCTCTTGGCGCAGGAAGAGACCTTCGTCTACGATGCCGTGGCTCTGCTATATCCGCCGGTGGATCAGGTGAAAGCCAGCTACGACGTCTTCATCTCAAGCGCTGAGCGCCTTCTCAAGAACAAGGGCGCCAAGCTAACTCTCATTACCCAGTCGCTACCAGTGAGCGAGAAGGTAGAGAAGAAGTCCGTGAGTTGGTCCATCACCTACAAGCAGCCGGACGCCTTGACCCTGCAAGCGAGTGACGGTCAGGTCCTTGACCTCGTGCTGCTGGCCTGGCCGCTTGCGCAAATCAAGGGCAAAGGCACGCCATGACCGCCAGGCCATCGGATTGACGAAGGTTGAAGTCAAGTATCCGTAGCAGGAAGCCGAGCA
>CAZJJF010000456.1:0-2998 GCA_964546245.1 uncultured Anaerolineales bacterium | reverse complement strand
GACGGCTCGATGAGCGTCGATACGACGCGCACGTCGCCGGCGTCCAATGGCACGGGTGGTAAGCGGGTAGGACTGCTCAACACGACGACCGGCGCCCTTAGCGCCGTGACAGGCCGCCTGGTGGATAGCGGGGCGGGGGCGAACGCGGGCGTCGTCGGCGCGGTATACAGGCTGGCGCTGGGGGAGGACCAGGCGACGGTGTACGCAGCGGGGGCGATCACGGCGGCCGACGGTGAGACGTGCAACAAGGTTGCCGTCTTCAACGGCGGTGCGTGGCTACCGATGGCCGAGGGGCTGAGCGGTGGCGATGCGCGCGCGCTGGTTATCTTGCCGACCGGCGAAGTCGGGGTCGGCGGGGCGCATACGAGCGCAGGGCCAGCCAGGTTGGGGACGGCGGGGGCCTATCTGAGTCTCTTCACGCCAGGCGAGAACGGCACGGGCATCTGGACCCACGGCGGCGTGGTGTTGCCGTCCTCGACGGTGTACGCGCTGGCTCTCGACCACAACGGCGATTTGTGGCTGGGCAGCGACTCCAACGGCGCGGCCACGGCCCCGACACTGACGACGGTGACGAGTGCGAGCGGGGCGGGGGGCATCCTGACCTATCCGCGCCTGTACGTGAAGGGGCCGGGCACGCTGCGCTACGTCGAGAATGAGACGACGGGCCATCGCGTCTATCTCAACGCTCTGATTGCGACAGGGGAGCTAGTGATCATCGACCTTCGACCAGGCTACAAGACCATCGTGAATATGCGCGGCGAGCCGAAGCTGGCATCCGTGCTGGGCGGCGACCTGGGCAGCTTGGGGTTGCGGAATGGCTCCAATCGGCTCATCGTTGCGATGACTGGCACGGACGCCAACAGCCTGGTACGACTGTCGGACGCGGGCGCGTTGTTGAGCGCCGACGGATGAGGCTCGACCAGGCCACCCGGCCCCTGACGGCCCTGGATGCCACGGCGCGGCACGAGATATACGTGCTGGATGGCCGCGGCTATCGGACGCGACTGTTGACGGACTTCAGCAGCCTGTCCTATTCGCTTTCGACGCGAGACACCGGGGGCCTGACGCTCGAACTGCCCTACGAGCACGCGGCGACCATTCCTGACTATAGCATTGTCGAGCTATGGCGACGGGACGGGGAGCGAGCGCCGCGCTTCGTGGAGTGCTTCATCCTGGTCAGTCGCCCGCAGGGGCTGGGCAGCCGGGGCACGCCATTCTTGACGCTGAGCGGACCGACGCTGACCGGCTACGTGGTCAGCGACAAGCGCATCGTGCAGGCGCTATCCTTGCCCAGCGGCGCGGCGGTGAGCATCAGCACGCCCGGCGCGCGCACGGGGGCGCTAGACGACGTGGCAAAGCTATACATGAGCGACGCGCTATCGGCGTGGGACGACGATAGCGGGGAGCGCAACTGGCTGACACGCCTCAACCTGACGATGGCGGCCAACCTGGGGCAATTGCCCCGGAGCCGGGTAACGGCCAGTCTGACCCCCGCGCGGAGCGTGCTAACCGACATTCAGAGCCGCGCTGAGCAGAGTACGATGGGGGCGCGGCGGATGTACTACCGCGTGCGGCCGGCGTTCTTTGATCCACTCGCGCTGCGCTTCGAGACGTTGACCGGGCGTTACGGCCAGGACCGGGGGGTTGACGCGGCGCTGCCAGTGGTCCTGAGTCAGGCCAACGGGACGCTAGGCCCGGTGGAGGTTGAGGACGACCGGATGAGCGAGGTAAACAGCGTCCTGGTCAAGTACACGTCCAACGGCATTACGAAGTTGACGCGCATCACGGACACGCGGCGGGCGCGAATGGCGGCGGCGGCGTTCCGCGAGGGGTTCTACAGCGCGTCGGCGGCGACCAGGAATGAGGCGGAGGCGGAGGCGCGCTATAGCCTGAGCCAGGGCAAGCCGCGCCGTATGGTGCGCTCCACGGCTACCCCCTCGGCTCTTATCCGACCACTGGTCGATTATCACCTGGGGGACGTGGTTGTTGTCGAGGCGTTGGGCAGGCGGTGGGAAGCCGAACTCACGGCTCTGACGGGGGGGGAAGGCCAGGCAGTGCAACTGCGCCTGGATGAGTGGTACGACCTGACATGAGCGGCGTAAGCACTGAGACGCGGCAGGGCATTGGCGCGCTGGCAGAACTCGTCAGTCAGATGGCAACGGTGCGCGAGGCGTCACCGGTGGATACCGGGGCGGCGACGATAGCGCATATTAGTCAGCGGCTGGCGACTATCGAGCGGCGCATTCAGGCGTTGGAAGCGAAGACGTAAAGCGAAAGGACAGCCGGACATGGGTACGGGTTGGGAAACGGGAAGCCAGAGCACAACGCCGTGCGAGGAGCGACTGGCAGCGGCCAGGACGCAATGGGCGGCGCTTGCCAAGCAGTTGGTTAGTTTGTATGCAATGGAAGATGCGCAGAACCGCCAGAAAACCGCCATGTCGCGTGACCTGGCAGCGTTGGTGCAGGCAGTGAGCGGGGAGCAGGTACTCGGACAGCCGGTAAATCAATTCAGCGCCGCAGGCGTGGCCCGCTATCTTTTTGACCAGGAAAGGCCGCTTCAGGACACAATGCAAGAGCCAGCGGCCTCCGTCCAGGAGACGCGGAACGCGGGCGTATCGGTGAGCATTCTTTTACGGATGCGGGCCGACGAGTTGAAGGCGCGCATTGCGGCATTGGAGAGTCGATTGTGAGCTGCGAAAACGACCTCGCGCGCGTCGAGTGGGAGATTGGTTATTTGACGCGCACTATCCCATCTGTGTCGCGGGTGATCAACGCGAACTATACCTATCTTGCGACGCTCCAGGGCATGATTGATGCCTTGCGCCCCCAGGCGCGTACCGAGAGCACGACCCGCGTTATGCCAACGGGGTTGGCCGTCAGTGCGCAGAAGGAGGAGGAGCAGCGCGGCGGCACGGGCGGAGGGGATATTGTCGCGCTTCTGCGTGACATCGAGGACATGGAGGCGCGGCTGGCAAGGCTTGAAGCGCGGTAAGGTGAG
>CAZJJF010000455.1:0-3002 GCA_964546245.1 uncultured Anaerolineales bacterium | reverse complement strand
GGCCGCCGCCCCGAAGGCGACCGACGCACCCAAGGCCGCCGCCCCCGCCCCGGCCGCTGGTGCGGGTCGTGGCAAGGGCGACCAGTTGAAGATTCTCTACTGGCAGGCCCCCACCATCCTCAACCCCCACCTGTCCCAGGGCAGCAAGGACTACGACGCCGCCGCCGTCGCCCTGGAGCCGCTGGCCTGGATCGGTCCCGATGGCAAGCCCGTCGCTGCCCTGGCCGCCGAAGTCCCCACCCGCGAGAACGGCGGCGTCGCTGCCGACGGCAAGAGCGTCACCTGGAAGCTGAAGCCAGGCGTCAAGTGGTCCGACGGCTCCGATTTCACCGCCGACGACGTGGTCTTCACCTTCAACTACTGCGCCAATCCAGCCACTGCCTGCACCAACGCCGCGCAGACCAAGGGCGTCGAGAAGGTCGAAGCGGTGGACAAGAACACCGTCAAGGTGACCTTCAAGGAAGCAACCACCAACCCCTACCAGACCCTCGTCGCCCGCCAGTTCATGATTCTGCAGAAGAAGCAGTTCGAGAACTACCAGGGCGAGAAGGCCAAAGACGCGCCGGGCAATCTCAAGCCCATTGGCACTGGACCTTACCAGGTCAAGGAGTTCAAGCCCGGCGATGTGGTGCTGTACGACATCAACCCCAACTTCCGGGAGGCCGACAAGCCCTTCTTCAAGGAGGTGCAGATCAAAGGCGGCGGCGACGCCACATCAGCCGCTCGCGCCGCCTTCCAGACGGGGGATGTGGACTACGCCTGGAATCTCCAGGTTCCCTGGACCGTCCTCGGCCCCCTCGCCAGCTCCCCCAGCGCCAAGGCCGACCTGGTGACAGCCGTCAGCTCTAACGTCGAACGCGTGCTCATCAACTTCGCCGACCCGAACAAGGAGATAGATGGCGCACGCGCCGAGCCATCCACCAGGCATCCCTTCCTGACCGACCCCAAGGTGCGCCAGGCTCTGGCCCTCGCCATCGACCGCAAGGCCATCGCCGACCAGCTGTACGGCAAGACTGGCTCGGCCACGTGCAACATTGTGTCGGGCGTGCCAGAGCTAGAGTCGAAGAATACTAAGTGTGAGCCAGACCTGGCCAGGGCCGAGCAGTTGCTGGAAGAAGCCGGTTGGAAGAAGGGCGGCGACGGCATCCGCACCAAGGACGGTCAGCGGCTGAAGGTAGTGTTCCAGACGACCATCAACCCGGTGCGCCAGGCCACCCAGGACCTGATCAAGGCCGCCTGGCAGAAGATTGGCGTCGAGACTGAACTGAAGTCCATCAACTCGACCGTGTTCTTCTCCACCGACGTCGCCAACCCTGACACCGGCGCCAAGTTCTACTCCGACGTCCAGATGTACACCAACGGCGCAGAGCAGCCCGATTTCGTCAACTACCTCAACGGCTGGACGACCAAGGAGATCACCCAGAAGTCCAACGAGTGGCGTGGCGCCAACTATCACCGCTGGTCCAACCCCGACTACGACAAGCTGGTGGAGACCATCCGCGCCGAGACCGACGCCACCAAGCGGCGCGATTTGATTATCAAGGCCAACGACCTGCTGGTCAACGAGACCGTGGTCATCCCCCTGGTGGCGCGCGCCTTCCCCGTAGCCGGCAAGGCTAAAGACCTGAAGGGACTCGTCGCCAACCCCTGGGACGCCGACTTGTGGAACCTCAAGGATTGGTCGAGGTAAGGTAATCGCAGGCGAGGGTAGCCGCTACGCGCCGCGCTCCTTGGCGGCCAGCTTCTCCTTGAAGCGCGCCACATCGATGATGTAGCGCTCGTGGCTGCCCTCGCCGACTCGCTCGTGCTCGTCGTCGGCGGTCACGCGCCACACCAGCCGCCGACCCTTCACCTCCACCAGTTCCGCCTGCACCCGCACCCGCCCGCCCAGAGGCGTCGCGGCCAGGTGCTGCACATCGACCCGCGTGCCGACCGTCGTCTGCCCCTCCTCCAACCACGGCTGGGCGGCGGCCAGGGCCGTCTCCTCCATCCACAGGATCATAATCGGCGTGCCGAGGACGGCAATGCTACCGCTGCCAATGTGCTGCGCCGTGTCGGCCGCCGCGACGACGCGCGCCGTCGCGTGGGTCAGGCCTGGTTCGAGGGGCATGCATTCCTCCTGGAATGTGCTGCGTGATTCGTTAATCTCTACTCCCCTTCTGCCCGGCTTCGATCAGCCGCCGCACATTGTCCGCCACCGACCCCTTCTTGTTGTACACGCCCGAGCCAGACACCAGCAGCGTCGCCCCCGCCTCCACCGCCGCCGCGATGGTTGGCACGTGGACGCCGCCATCGACCTCGATCGGCGTCGCCTGCAAGCCGCGCTCGTCCAGCATCGCCCGCAGCCGCTGCACCTTGTCCAGCTGCGACGTGATGAACGCCTGGCCGCCAAAGCCGGGGTTGACGGTCATCACGAGCGCCATGTCGATGTCGCCCAGGACCTCCTCAATCGCCACCAGGGGCGTCGACGGGTTCAGCGCCACGGCCGGGCTCTTACCCAACTCGCGAATCTGTTGCAGCGTGCGGTGCAGATGCGGGCACGTCTCGACGTGGACGATGAGCATGTCGGAGCCAGCCCTGGCGAACTCGGCCAGATACCGCTCCGGCTGTACGATCATCAGGTGCGTCTCGAAGTACCCGTCGTACTCATCGGCGATAGGGCGGATCGCCTCGATGATCAGCGGCCCCATGCTGATATTGGGGACGAACTGGCCATCCATGACATCGACCTGAATGCGGCGGATCCCCGCCTCGAATACGGCGCGCACCTGCTCGCCGAGGCAGGCGAAATCCGCCGATAGAATTGAGGGAACGATCTCGAAATGGGGGGGCAAACCCATATGCCCTCCTGGCACACGGTTTCTCGAAGCGACACTGGGCCAGCGGCCCGACCTCGAAGTCATTGTATCATACTTCGCCCGCCTCGTATCGTCTTCGTGAATGAACCCAGGGTTCTTTCAAAGTCGGGTAGGGAGCAGAGGACGAGGGCGTAGAAGAGGACG
>CAZJJF010000454.1:0-3005 GCA_964546245.1 uncultured Anaerolineales bacterium | reverse complement strand
GGCCAGTGGTGGGTTGGGGAATATCTGCTCATTGACAGCTTCAGGACTTCCTTGCCCCGTGTGCCTGTACGCGACTTGGCCGAGGAAGCGCGACGAGGGCCAAACACGGGGAAGTATGATCTAGACGTCAAGGCCCTGTTGGAGCGTGCGAAGATCACCCGGATAGTGAGGGAGCGCGTGGAGATAGAGGGCTACGAACAGAAACACAGGGTCAATGTCAACAAGGGCTTTAGAGACGAGAAGGAGAACGTAGGCTCGCTACTCACGACGGCAGACTTCCCCACCCTCATGCTTGCTCGGGATGGCGAATTGACCTACGGCTCCGCTCTCATGTCGCGTCTTCCATACAAGCATGCCTTTGCCTTCGTGCCGTACGACGAGGTGCGTGACGAACTGGACTGGAAACTGGCCTGGTTCTTCTGCGGACTTGGCAAGGCCCGCTATGTTCTAGCATTTGATGGTGATGCTCTACTTCTCAAAGAGATGTATCGCCGTCAACTGAAATAGGAGGTTCCGCATGCACAACTTCACCGCGCATCGCTTGATGGTGGGGGCGGAGGTGGGGCGGCCGCTGGTGTTCCAGGATTTCCCTGGCTCGGCGCTGCGCGGGGCGTTGTTTCGCGCGCTGGTGGGCCAGTTTTGCGCCAATCAGCCCATCCTCGACCACGGCGGTTGCCTGGCCTGCCCGCTGCTGCCCGCCTGCCCCGTCGCGTATCTGGCGGCGACCCTCAATCCCGACGCTGACCGGGGGGAGAATGTGCCGCGCCCGTTCACGGTCGAGCCCCCGGTGATGACCACGGACCACCGACCACCGACCACCGACCACCGACCACCGACCACACCGGGAACCTTCGTCTTTGAGGCGGGGACGCCCTTTGCCTTCGGGTTGACGCTGTACGCCGAGGCCTTGCCGCTGTTCCCGTACATCGTGCAGGCGGTGCGGCGCATGGGTGAGGTGGGGCTGGGTCTCAAGGCGTCGGCCAACAGCTGGCGGCGCGGCACGTTCACCATGCGCGAGATCTGGGCCGACAACCCCATCAGCGGCGAGCGGCAGCCGATCCTCCAGCGCGGCAGCGGCCTGGTAACGATGCCCGACGTGCCCATCAGCCACGCCCACCTGGCCGCGCTGCCCCCGCCACCGCCGGGCGCCCGCGTCCGCATCGCCTTCCTGACGCCGACCCGCCTCAAGCACCAGGGTCAGCCGCTGCGCGCCGCGCCGCCCTTCCGCGCCCTGTTCCAGCGCCTCATGGAGCGCCTGGCCTCCCTGGCCCAGACCTTCAGCGACACACCCGTGGATCCCGACCTGCGCTACCGCCTCGTCGGCCTCAGCGACGCGGTGCGCCTGGTCGAGGATGGGACGCGCTGGGTCCACCTGGAAGGCTACTCGGGGCGGCAGCAGGGTCACACCTCCATCAGCGGCATCGTCGGGCACGCCGTCTACGCGGCCGACGACTGGGCGACGCTGTGGCCGTGGCTCAAGTGGGGCGAGATTCTCCACGTCGGCAAGAACGCCGTCAAGGGCGAGGGCATGCTGAGCGTCACGCCCCTCGCCGCGCCCACCAACGGCCGGGGCGACCCTGTGTCACGCTCGAAGGAGGCAGTATGGAGCTTGTGATCGACCAGTTCGGCTGCTTCGTGGGCCTCAAGAGCGAGCGGGTCCAGGTCCGCAAGGGCAAGGAGATGCTTCAAGAGACGCCCCTGTTCGACCTGGAGCAGGTGATTCTGACCGGCGGCGGCATCAGCCTGTCCACCGACCTGGTGGCGGCGTGCGCCGACCAGGGTGTTCCCATCCATGTCCTGTCGCGGCTGGGCCACCCCATCGCCTCCCTCCAGGCCCCAACCTTGACCGGCACCGTCAAGACGCGCCGCGAGCAGTTGCTGGCCTACGCCGACGGGCGCGGCGTGACGCTGGCGAAGGCTTTTGCAAAGGGCAAGCTCCTCAACCAGGCCAGCCTGCTCAAGTACATGGCGAAGTACCGCAAGCGGCATGATGCTGCGCGCTACCGCGACCTGCGCGACGCCGCCATCGACATCGAGGCGCTGGCCGACCAGATCGAGGGGCTGGCGGCCGACAATGTGGACAGCCTGCGCCCGTCGCTGCTCAACCGCGAGGGGCGGGCCGCCCAGCGCTACTGGCAAGCCGTCGGGGCGGTACTGAGCGCGGACCTGGACTGGCCGGGCCGCGAGCATCGCGGCGCGCAGGACCCGGTGAACAGCGCCCTCAACTACGGCTACGGCATCCTCTACACCCACGTCGAGCACGCGATAGTCCTGGCGGGCCTGGACCCCTACGGCGGCTTCACCCACGTCGACCGGCCGGGTAAGCCGTCGCTGGCGCTGGACCTCATCGAGGAGTTCCGCCAGCCGGTCGTGGACCGCACGGTCATCGGGCTGCTCAATCGCGGGGTGAGCATCGAGGTGGACGAGGACGGGTGGCTGACGCCGGAGACGCGGCGCGAGCTGGCCGACAAGGTACTGGCGCGCTTCGACGGAACGGAGACCTACGAGGGCAAGAAGCGCAGCCTGAAGGCCATCCTGGCGGCGCAGGCGGCCCACGTCGCCACCTTCGTGCGCCGCGAGCGGGCCACCTACACGCCCTTCGTCGCCGGCTGGTGAGGGGAGACCATGAAGGAGACACCCATGGAGATTCGGCTACGCACCCTGACGCCCATCTGGACCGGCGGCGTCGACGGCACGAGCGACCGCCTGCACGAGACGGGCCTCATCGGCTCGCTGCGCTGGTGGTACGAGGCTCTCGTCCGCGGCCTCGACGGCTACGCGTGTGACCCGAGCGCGCATCACTGTGAGTACAAGCCAGAGAGCCAGGAGTACAAAGCGGCGCTAAAAGCAGGCAAGACTGGGCCTGAACTTCTGCGGGCCGCCAACCTATGCGATGCCTGCCAGGTCTTCGGCGCGACAAGCTGGCGTCGGCGGTTTCGTCTGACGGTGGAAGACACAACTAGCATACACACTACACCAGCGTCGCTCATGACAACGGGGGAGCG
>CAZJJF010000453.1:1406-3008 GCA_964546245.1 uncultured Anaerolineales bacterium | reverse complement strand
TCTCCGCATCGGTCAGGCTGAAGGGGCGAATCTTGTCGTCCAGGTTGGGCAGGTCCATGCCGACAGCTTTGCCGCCCCCGTTCGCGTAGAAGTCAACCACCTCGTCCAGCGTGCTGAACGCGCCATTGTGCATGTAGGGGGCGGTGAGCGCGACGTTGCGAAGGGTTGGGACCTTGAAGGCGTGATCGTAGGCGGGGCCACCCTCGATCTTCGCACGGCCAATATCAACAGGGTGATCGGGCGCTTCGGGCACGCCGATGACCTTGAAATCGGGGTTGGCGAAGGTCGGGAAGCCGTGGCACTCGAAACAGCGTGTGCGGGTGGAGCGGAACAGATTCAGGCCGCGCTTTTGCTCCGCGGTCAGGGCCGTGTGGTCGCCGGCCGCATAGCGATCGAAGGCCGAGTTGTCGCTGACCAGGCTACGCTCGAAGGCAGCGATAGCCTGGGTGACATTGTCGAAGGTGACGCTATTGCCGCCCTGTCCGCCAAAGGCGCTATTGAACAGGGCCACGTATTCTGGGATGGCCCTGAGCCTGGCCTCCACCTGCGCGGGGGTGGCGTTCATCTCGTTGGCCGCTGTGATAGGGCCTTGCGCCTGCTCTTCCAGGTCGGCGGCGCGGCCGTCCCAAAATTGACGATGGTTGTAGGCCGCGTTCCACACCGTCGGCGCGCCGCGCTCCGTGGCCGCTCCGCCTTCGCGGGTCGGGCCGACGCCGACGCCGTCACGGCCCATGGCGAAGGCGCGGCCGTCGGTGAACCCCAGGTCCGGATGGTGACACGTTGCGCACGCCACATTGTTAGCGCCGGATAGGATCGCATCGAAATACAGCAGCCGCCCCAGGGCGACACGCTCTGGGGTAGTTGGGTTGTCGGGGCGCATCACCATTGCGGGAAACGGGCGCTTCAGACCGCCCTGGATAACCAGTTCGGTGGCGCCAGGAGGCGCTAACGTGGTGGTTGTGGGCGCGGTGCGTTCGGCGGAGGCCGTCAAGGCGGCCATGCCCAGGATAGTGACGACGAGCAGGCCGAGGAGGACCAGGAGGACGATGCGCCAGAGGCGCGCGGCAGGGGCCGAGGTAGTGGTCATGATGGTCCTGTACGATGCTGGTGGGTCAACGCCGACCGGAATAGGGGGTGAATTATAGCACGGCGTAGGCGTGGGGCAAGGCGCTCGCGGCGGAGGCGCGGCCAGGCGGCTTATGACTCAGGCCGAGTGCGCTCATGTTGGGTGGATCTCGATGAGGGGCTGACCTCGGCGCACCACTTCGCCGGGCGCGACTCGCACAGCCCGCACGACCCCGGCGTGGGGGGCGGTCACGCTCAACTCCATCTTCATCGCCTCCAGAGCCGCCAGCTTCTGGCCGCGCTCGACCTTGTCGCCTACCGCCACATGCACGGCGACGACCTGGCCGGGCATGGCCGCCGTCAGGCTGTCGTCGCTCGCCGCCGCCCCGCGCCGCGTGCGCCGCCCCGCCGCCGGTTCCAGCGCGAGGGTTCGCCCGCCGACAGCCACCCAGCGGCGGTGGCCGTCGCGCGCAACCACGGCCCGCACCCTTCGCCCCTCGATATCCAGCGTCAGGACACCGTCGTCGTCGCGCATCA
>CAZJJF010000453.1:0-1396 GCA_964546245.1 uncultured Anaerolineales bacterium | reverse complement strand
GATGCGCCATGCCACCGAGGTGGCCCTGGCCCGCCTCGGTATCGACGCGGACGGCCACCTCATCATCCCCCACGGAGTATCGTCGCTCCATCGGAACCTCCCGCCGCGGCTTGTCGCCACGGGTTGTAGGTATCACCATCGGCCGAGGCGGCCGTCTCCCTCGCGCTAGCTGCCGCCGGGGTGAAGGTGTCTAGCAGCGCGGCAGCGATGAGAGCGTCGTCGAGGGCGTCGGGTGGCTCGGTCCACTCGCTGAAGGCGCGCTCGACCCAGGCCGTCGTGGCGTGACCGGCGCAGAATGTCGGGTGGTCGAGCACGGCGCGCAGGAAGCCGAGGTTGGTGGTCACACCCAGTACAGCGTACTCAGCCAGGGCGAGGCGCATCGTCGCCAGGGCGGCGTCGCGGTCGACACCCCAGGTGATGAGCTTCGCCAGCAGCGGGTCGTAGTGGTGGCTTACGGTGTCGCCTGTCCCAAAGCCGCTGTCCACACGCACGCCGGGGCCGCCTGGCTCGACGACCTTGACCAGCGTGCCTGTGGACGGCAGGAAGCTGCTGGACGGATCCTCGGCGTAGACACGGCACTCGACGGCGTGGCCGCGCTGGCGCAGTTCGGCCTGGCCGAAAGGTAGGGGCTGGCCCGCGGCGATGGCGATCTGCAGCTTGACCAGATCGACACCCACTACCACCTCGGTGATGGGGTGCTCCACCTGGAGGCGAGTGTTCATCTCAAGGAAGTAGAACTGCCCCTCGGTATCCAGCAAGAACTCGATGGTTCCGGCGTTGATGTAGCCCACGGCACGGGCGGCGGCCACGGCGGCCTCGCCCATGCGCGCCCGCACGGTGTCATCCAGATAGGGGGCGGGTGTCTCTTCGAGAATCTTCTGGTGGCGGCGCTGCACCGAGCAGTCGCGCTCGAAGAGGTGGACGACGTGGCCGTGGCGGTCGGCCAACACCTGGACCTCGATGTGGCGCGGATTGACAAGCAGCTTCTCCAGGTAGACCGAGGCGTCGCCGAAGGCTTTGCCCGCTTCGCGGGCCGCCCCCTCGATGCCGGGCACGAGGTCGACGGCGTGGTCAACTGTGCGCATGCCCTTGCCACCGCCGCCACCCGCCGCCTTGACCAGCAGTGGATAGCCCAGGTGGTTGGCGGCCTTCACGTAATCATCGAGACGATCGCCACCCTGGTAGCCGGGCACGACGGGCACGCCCGCGCCTTGCATCAGCGTGCGCGCGGCGGTCTTCGACCCCATCGTCGCGATGGCCTCGGCAGGCGGGCCGATGAAGGTTAGCCGGGCCTCGGCGACAGCGCGAGCGAAGGCGGCGCGCTCCGACAGGAAGCCGTAGGCGGGGTGGACCGCCTCGCAGCCGGTGTCAAGAGCAGCCTGCACCACACGGTCGA
>CAZJJF010000452.1:0-3012 GCA_964546245.1 uncultured Anaerolineales bacterium | reverse complement strand
CACCTCGACGCCGAAGGCGCGGGCAACCTGTTGCGACACCCGCCCCGCCTCGCTGTCCGCGTGGTAGTAGCCAACCAGGGTCGGGATGTGGTAGGCCAGGCCCGCGCTGTGCAGGTCGATGAGTAGATTGGCCTCGGCGATGACCTTGCGGCCCAGCCAGTAGGCAATGCGCTGCGTGATGGTCCCGTGGCGGTCGCCGGGGAACACCCGCGCCAGGTTCAGCCCGTCGATGGGGCTGGCGCGTTGCGCGGTGACGAAGGCGGGCGCGTTGCACACAGGAACCATCAGCGCCCGGCCCCGCAACGCCACCGGGTCGAGGTCGGCGAACACTCGCGGGATGACCAGCATGCCCTCGTACTCGTCGCCGTGGACGCCCGCCAGGATGACCACCGTCGGCCCCGGCTGCGCGCCGACGGCGGCCAGCAAGGGGAGCCGCAACATCTCGCCACCTGGCAGGGGCGCGATGCCCAGGGCCAGGGTATGCTTCACCCCGCGCGGCAAGCTCTGTACGTCAAAGGCCTCAACGGCCACAGTCTCAAGCGGCTCGAGGTGGGACATGCAAGCCATTCCTCCCGCCGCTCGTGGCGGCTAGTCCAGGGGGTCCAGCGGGTAGATGGGGCGGGGCAGATGACGATAGTCGAAGGCCGACAGGTCGGCCGTGACCAGGCCCGGCGTGTCGACTTCGATGATGTCGGCGGCGATAGGCTCGTACGCGCCCCGGAAGGCGACCGGCGACTTGACGACGATGATGCGTTGCTGCTCCGGCGCGAGGCCCTGGCTGCGTAGCTGGGCCAGATCGCCGGGCGGGGTGCGGCGCGTTGTCAACAGGATGCGCACCCCGCCGGCGCGCACGACGGCGCACGGTCCCATTTCGATCGCGTGGCCATACAGCTGCGAGAAGTGATTGATGCCCTCGTTCGTGAAGCGGCCGTCGGTCAGGCCCTCGACCACCGCCGTTACCGTCACCGGCGCGCCGTGCAGACGGTCGGCCTTGCCGCCCACCGTCAGCGCGATGGTCGCCCCGATGCCCGCTGCTCGCGCCTGGACCACGGCAAGGGCGTCGGCGATGACTACGACCGCAGCCTGGGCGTCGGCGTCGAGCAGGGCGCGCAGGATGACTGTGCCGTCACCCGGACTGCCGCCGCCAATGTTGTCGGCCACGTCGGCCAGGATGACCGGCCCGCGCGGGGCGGCCATGGCGCGGCGTACCGCCTCAGCGACAGGCTCGCCCCTGTACGCGGCCGCCGCGCGATGCTGCCAGGCGATGTCGGCCAACTCCTGGGCGTAGCGGTCGGCGAGGGCCTGGTCGCCGTCGGTGGTGACGACGATGCTCACGCCGGTGTGGGGCGTGTCGGCGTAGGCGAAGCCACCCATGACGCTGACGACCACCACCCGCGGGTCGCGCTCCATCTCTTGCGCGCGGGCGTGGACCGGGGCCAGCGGCGGCCGCTGCGTCCACGTCGCCAGGGCGCTAAGGAGCAAGCGGGGGCGGCGCAGGGCGCGGGCGGTCCGCAGGCCGTCCTCCAGCATGCGGCGCAGGATGTCGCCCGCCTCCAGCCCGCGCTCGTAGGTATCCAGGTGGGGATTGGTATCGAAGGCCACCAGCGCGTCGGCGGCAGCCACGGCGGCCTGGCTCAGGTTGCCGTGCATGTCCAGGACCGACACGATGGGCACGCCAGGGCCGACGATGGCGCGGATGGCGGTCAGCAACTCGCCCTCCGGATCGTCCGCGCCCTCGGCAGCCATCGCGCCGTGCAGGGCCAGCAGCACGCCGTCTACCGGCCCCGCGTCGCGCAACCGCCTCAGCAGCCGGTCGCGCAGCGTGGCCCACGCCTCGGCGGTGACGAGGCCCGAGGGCATGGCCGTCGCCCACAACAGGGGCGCCATCGCGTAGCCGAAGCCGTCGAGGGCGGTAATCTCGCCGCCCAGGGGCGTGCGCGTGCCCCGCATGGCATCCAGCACGGTGTCACCTTCGATAAGGAAGTAGTCTTCGAAGGCCGCCAGGCCCGTCACGCCCGGCGCGAAGGTGTGGGTCTCGTGGACGATGCCCCCCAGGGCAATGCGCGGCATGCCGCCTCCTGCTACAATCCCTCGACTGTCACCCCGACGCCAGGAGGGGTCTCTGCGGCGGCAACGGCGGAGATGCCTCCTGCCGTCGGCATGACAGTCGTATCTCCTCTCGCACTACGGGAGCCGACGGAACTGCCTGTCTCACAGCGCGGCTATCTCGTCGGCCGTGATGAGCGGAATCTCGACCGCCTCCGTCAGGCGGTTGACAGCATCCATGACCTTGAAGCCGATGCCCGTCAGCAGGCACACCACGGCCTCGTCGCCCCGGAGGCGGCCCGCCGCCCGGTCGAGTTCCGCCGCCGCCGCTGTGATAGCCGCGGCTGGCTCGACGAACAGTCCCTCGCGCCCCGCCAGCTCGCCATGGACGCGATAGGTGTCGGGGTCGGGGACAGCGCTGGCCCACCCCCCCGACTCGCGCACGGCGCGCAGGGCGAGTTGCCCATCCGGCGGCGCGGCCAGTTGCAGCCCCGAAATCGTGCCGTGGCAGGCAGCGATGGGTTCCACGTCGCGCCCCGCCGCAAAGGCATCGACCACCGGCGCGCAGCCCTCGCCCTGCACGGCCACCATGCGCGGCAGGCCGTCGGTCAGGCCCAGGGTCGCCCACTCCTGGAAGCCCTTCCAGGCGCTGCTCAGCAGACCCCCGCCGCCGACCGGCACGTAGACGACATCGGGGGCGCGGCCCAACTGCTCGCAGATCTCGTAGGCGATGGTCTTGCAACCCTCCATGCCGAAGGGGCTGAACTTGCGCGCCGTGACCAGCATCATCCAGTTGTGACGGTCGCACAGGTCGAGGACGTTGGCGAAGGTCTGAATCTCCACGTCGCGGTCAACACCCAGGCCCTGCACGGCGCGCAGGCGCGGGCCATACATTAAAATCTGGGCGATCTTGGCCCGCGAAGCCTTCTCCAGCACGAACAGGTTGCCCGCCAGCCCCGCCCGCAC
>CAZJJF010000451.1:0-3013 GCA_964546245.1 uncultured Anaerolineales bacterium | reverse complement strand
CGACCTGCGCCAGATCAATCCCCGCGCCCGCATCAGCGTCAAGCTCGTCGCCGAAGCGGGCGTCGGAACCGTCGCCGCCGGCGTGATCAAGGGCGGCGCGGATGTCGTCGTCGTATCCGGCCACTCTGGCGGCACGGGTGCGTCGCCCCTGTCGTCCATCAAGAACGCGGGCCTGCCCTGGGAAATCGGCCTCGCCGAGACCCAGCAGACGCTACTTATCAACGGCCTGCGTGACCGCGCCATCCTGCGCACCGATGGCGGCCTGCGTACCGGTCGCGACGTCATCATCGCCGCCATGCTTGGCGCCGATGAGTTCTCCTTCGGCACACTGGCCCTGGTCGCAGCGGGCTGCCTGATGGCCCGCGCCTGCCACACCAACACCTGCCCTGTCGGCATCGCCACCCAGGACCCCGCCCTGCGCGCCAAGTTCCCCGGCACGCCGGAAATGGTGATGGCCTACTTCCTCTACCTCGCCCACGAGGTGCGCGAGCTACTGGCCGAGATGGGCGCGCACTGCCTGGACGAAATCATCGGCCGCACCGACCTGCTACGCCAGACCCAGACCGGTCTGGCCGCCGCCGACCTGCTGGACCTGTCACCCGTGCTAGAGATGGTCGATCCCCACTCGCTGCGCCCGACCCACCACGTGCCGCGCCCCGATCTCGACCCGCCCGCTCCCAGTGGCTTGCAGCAAACCCTGGTCGACGGCGCGACGTGCGCCCTGGATCGCGAAGCCCCCGTCCACCTGCGCTACCCCATCGCCAACACCGAGCGCACCATCGGCGCGACCCTGGCCGGCGAGATCGCCCGCCGCTGCGGCGACGACGGCCTGCCGCCGGGCACGGTCCGCCTCGACTTCGAAGGCTCGGCCGGCCAGAGTTTCGGCGCGTTCGGCATCGAAGGCATGGTCCTGCGCCTGACCGGCGAGGCCAACGACTACGTGGGCAAGGGCCTCAGCGGCGGCGAGATCGCCATCCGCCCCAGCCCACGGGCCACCTACGAGTGGAGCCAAAACACCATTGTCGGCAACACCTGCCTGTACGGCGCGACCGGCGGCGCCCTCTACGCAGCCGGCCGCGCGGGCGAGCGCTTCGCCGTCCGCAACTCCGGCGCGGTCGCCGTCGTCGAGGGCACCGGCGACCACGGCTGCGAGTACATGACCGGCGGCGTCGTGCTCGTCCTCGGCCCCACTGGCCGCAACTTCGGCGCGGGCATGACCGGCGGCGTCGCCTACATCCTCGACGAGGCGGGCGCGTTCCCCGCGCGGCTCAACAGCCAGCTAATACGCCTGGAACGCCTGGAGCGATCCGACGACGTGCTGGCCGTGCGCTCGCTGCTCAAGCAACACTTCGAGCGCACCGAAAGCCCGCTGGCGTGGCGGCTGCTCGCCCGCTGGGCCGAGACCCGCGACAGATTCTGGAAAGTCGCGCCCAAGGAGACAGCCGGCCGCCAGATGAACGAAGACGAAGGAACCCACGCTGACTGGCCCAGCACTGACGGCGGCCTGACCGCCGTCGCCAGTGTCGTCATGGGCCGCCGCGTGGGCTAGGCCAGGCGCGACCGAGAACGACAGACGAAGGACCAAGGGGCGCATCACCCCTTGGTCCTTCATTCTGTCCTACCCTGGCCCTCAGTCATATGCATCTTTTCGGTGCGCCACTCGCAGGACTTCAATCGTAACAGCTGGCTCCGACACAGTGTAGATAATCCGATGCACCCCTTCGTGGATGCGATAGGTGTGTTGAGTGCCGGCGAGCTTGCGAGCGCCTACCGGGAGCGGATTGTCAGCGAGCGCCTCGACCGCTACCAGGATTCGGCGCACCGCATCTTTCGGCAAACCCTTCAGCTCTTTGAGCGCGGACCGCTTCCACTCAATCGTGTAGGAGGCCATCGCGCTTCAGTTCAGCTAGCACATCAGAGTGGGAAACTGTCGACTCTTCGCGGCGTTCGGCGACAGCAGCAAGATCCTCAATGTCCTCGAGCAACTCCTGAAATCGCTCGAAGGAGAGAATCACAGCCGTTTTCTCACCAACATCATTGACAACATACTGTACATCCAGGTCACGAATCTGGACCATCATTACCTCCCTGTCCAGCGCCAGACGGCTCGGATCGACACTTCTCCTGAACCTTAACCAGGTCATGCGCCAACATCCTATTGTTTCCCCATTATACCCCCACTCGCCGCCCGGTCCAACGCCTTCCATCGCATTCGTGGTGAAACCTCCACGCAATTGGCCCCTCGCGCCCATTGACAATCTTGACGGGGGGGGGTATGATGGACCATAAGGCACAGAAGAGGGTCTCTAATCTGTCACCGGGGGGGCGACAATGTCGAACGCCGTAGATTTCTACGTAGAGCGCAGCGGAAAGGCCTTCGAGAGCGGGAACGTCGATCAGGCCATTGCTGAGATGAATCAGGCGATTCGTCTGTATGAGCAGCAGCCGCCAGGTCCAGAGCGGAATCAACAATTGGGTCTGGCTTATGGCGCGCGAGCCGAAGCGCGTCAGAAGAAGGGGGACTTCGCGGAGGCCATCGCTGATTACAATCGCGCTCTAGCCCTCCTCCCTACGACGCCGGAAACAACGGACGCCGTAGCGACCTGCTACATGGAGCGCGGCGCGTGCCACTTTATGAAGGGGCGTGCAGAGAACAATCCGCGATTGCTCGAAACAGCCGAGACCGACCTCAATTACGCCGTCAACCTCTACGAGAGACGGGGAACAGACGCGCCAGGGGGCATCTATGCCAAGCGTGGCATCTTCTACGCTCTGACAGGTCGCCAGGCAGAGGCCAAGCACGACCTGGAGCGGGCGCAGCGAGCAGGCGTTCCTGTGCCGGGCGACGTCTGGGCCGAAGTGAATGCCGACGAATATGAGACGCTAGCAGTGCAGGTCGATAAGTCCTATCGGAGAGGACGGCTCGTAATGGTCGGCCTCGCGTGTCTTGGCGCCCTCTGGTACATACGGTACCTGAACCAAACCCGTCCTGAGATCGAGTTCTTCGCGTATC
>CAZJJF010000450.1:0-3021 GCA_964546245.1 uncultured Anaerolineales bacterium | reverse complement strand
TACCCGCTGGATGTGGGTCTCAATACGGGAACCTTCGTTGGCCTGTCGGAGCTGATCAAACTGGGCGGCGACCGCTATGCGGTTATCGAACTCGACAACGAGGAGGGCAAGCGGGCGCGGGTCAAGCGTATCTATGCTTTCCGCCTGGCTGGGGTGGCGCCCTTCGAGGGTATCATCAAAAAGCGCAGCGACCTGAAGGGCCGCGTTATCAGCAAGACGCTGCTCGCCGATACGCTGGGTCTTGGTGACTTTCCAAAGATAGAGGGGTTGGCCCTGGCAGCGGACGGCGCGCTGTGGGCTGGCCCCGACAACGACGGCCGCGCCGAGGGACAGCCTTTCGTGCGGGTTCTCGACCGCGTGCCGACTACCGACGACTGACGACCGACCACCAGCCGTGATGACGCAATCATGCAGTGGTCGGTCGTCGGTCGTCAGTGGTCGATCCTTGAGGGCGAACCAGTATGACTAACATCAGCCAGCCGGCCAGGGCGATGGCAGCGCCGGCGATGAAGGCCTGGGTGATGCCCCAGGTTTGATAGACCCAGCCGAAGAAGAGCGAACCGAGCCCGATGCCGAGACTGTCGCTCAGCGCGCCGTAGAACCCCTGGCCGGTAGCCCGCCATTGGGCAGGAACCAGCCCATCCACATAGGTGATGGCGGCCGCGTAGTAGGCAGCGGCGGCCATGGCATGCAGCAGTTGTAAGGGCAGAATGAGTAGCGGCGTGGTAATGACGCTGTACAAGGCCCAGCGTAGCGGAACGGCCGCTGTGAAGCCGACTAGAACGCGCTTTGCTCCGTACTTGCGAATCAGGCGCGGTGTCAGGGCCATGAGGGGCACTTCCATGCCGGCGGCAATGCCCCAGGCGCCCCCAATCATCCAACCCGGTGCGCCGAGGTCCTTGAGATACAGGGGCAGATAGGCGACCGCCAACGGGTGGGTGAATTGGAGTGTTACCATCGCCAGGAGGAAGAGCAGGAAGGGCCGGTTGTGACGCGCCATATCCCAGCCTTCCCACCAGCGGGCGGCCATGGGGGTGCGGCCGCTGGGCAGGAGGCGGCTGACGAGGGCAGCGAGGAAGAGACCGAGCGCTGACAGATAGATCGTGCCGACCAGGGCGCGGTCGACCACCAGCCAGCCGATGAGGAGCGAGGTGATGGCGAAGCTCGCCGATCCCCAGGCGCGAATCTGGGGGTATCGCTCGCGGTGGGGGGCGAGGGCTTCGAGGGTGATGGCGTTGGCGATGGGCAGGCTAGGCGAGCGAAACAGGGTCAGCGCCAGCATCACGAGGGTAACGGCTACAAAGCCCTGGGCGATGGGTAGGACGAGGCTGATCGCGCCAGAGATGACGAGTACCCATGTCAGCAGGTGGCGGCGTATGGTGAGGGCGTCAGCGATGGCTCCCCACCATGGTTGTGCCAGCAGCGAGACAATGGGCGTCAGACCGAAGATCAGGCCGATCTGAACGCCGTCGAAGCCTTGCGCCTGAAGATAGAGAGACAGGAAAGGCGCGATAGCGCCAATGGCGAAGTAGTAGACGATGAAGTATAGGATAAAGGGGCGGAGGCTGATCTTGGCAGTCATGGCGGCGCACCTTGGGGCAGAATAGCCGGGTAATACCATGAAAACGGCGCGCTGCCAAGTTCGGAGACTACAGCCCCGCCCCGGCCCTGGAATACACCTCGCTGGGGCGATGCGTTTGACACCGCTTTTCATTGGTGTATAATCCGAGCACGTTCGTCGAACCCATTCTGATTGACCGGTAGCAGTTTCTAGAGACTCGCTCTGACGTGAGGAGGCATCGTGGCTTCAGTAGCGACTCCCCAGACCGGATCTCGTGGCAGCATGAGCCTGCGCCAAGGGCTGCGTGCGCTATGGGACAGTTATTTGTTCCGGCGCATTCTCAAGGCCATCTTTACTATCTGGTTCGTGACGACTCTGCTCTTCTTCCTGGTTCGCCTGATGCCATCGAATCCTCTGGAGATCTACGTCCAGGAACTGATCTCCCAATACGGCATACCGTACCAGGATGCGATGAGTCAGGCGGCGGCCCTCTTCGCCATCGACCTATCAGCCCCACTTTGGAAACAATACCTCAACTATCTGAACGGCGTGATGCACGGCGATTTGGGCATGTCGCTCCGCAGCCCCGGCACGCCCGTGACGTCCATCATTGCGCAGTTCCTACCGTGGACGCTGTTTAGCGTGGGCACGGCCCTCCTCATCAGCGTCACTGTTGGCATTCTGCTCGGTATTCTCATGGCCTATCGCCGCGATACCTGGACTGACAATGGCCTGTCGGTATTCGCCTCGGCGACGACCAGTATTCCCAACTACATCGTTGGCATTCTGATCATCGTCTTTGTCGCCGTTCGCTGGAACTGGGTGAACTTCGCCGCCATCCGAGGCTCGTTGTCGCCGGGCGTCGTGCCGGGCCTCAACGCTACCTTTTTCCAGGATGCGTTGTACCACGCGGCGCTGCCTATCGCGACCTACGTCATTACCACGGTAGGTTTCTGGATGCTGAGCATGCGCAACAGTACCCTGGCGACTCTGGGCGAGGACTACGTTACTGTGGCGCGTGCCCGCGGCCTGTCCGACAAGCGCATCGCTCTCCACTATGTGGGGCGTAACGCATCCCTACCCCTCGTTACCGCCTTCGCCCTGGCTATGGCGTCCATCGTGGGCGGCGCGGCGGTCATCGAGGAGCTGTTCCGCTATCAGGGTATCGGGTCGGTATTAGTGCAGTCCGTCTTCCAGCGCGACTATCCCGTCATGCAAGGTGTCTTCCTGGTCTTCACCGTCGCCGTCGTCATGGCTAACCTCATCACCGATCTTAGCTATGGCCTGCTTGACCCGCGCATCCGCATCAGCGGGGGAGAATAGCCATGACCACGACCACAGCCGACGTTCAAGGGGCATCTCCGGTCAGCGCGCCGCTGAGTGTCCTGGGTAGCATCTGGGCAACCCTGCGGCTCCTGGCCCGCAATCGGGTCAGCTTAATCGGCATGATCGGGGTGGGA
>CAZJJF010000449.1:0-3041 GCA_964546245.1 uncultured Anaerolineales bacterium | reverse complement strand
CCTGCCAACTCGAAGGCGTGCTGCGCCCCACTGTACTCGGCCAGCAGTTCGTCGCTGGCGCCGTGGGCCATCGCCTCCTCCATGTGTTGGAGGCGGGCTTCGTCGGCGCGCAGGTCGGAGAAGACCGTCAACATCTCGCCGTAGACGGTGTTCTCGGAATGGGAGAAGGCGTCCATTGCCTCCTGGCGCAGGTAGCCGAGGCGCTTGCCCCGCGCCAGGTGGACGCTACCCGACGTGGGCAGCATCTGGGCCGCCAGTGTCAACAGCAGCGTCGTCTTGCCGACGCCATTGGGGCCGACCAGGCCGATCTTGGCGTCATTGGCGATGCTGCCCGACAGGTTGGCGAATATATCGACGGCCCCGAAGGCCTGGCTTAGATTCGCAAATTGCAGTATTGACATCGTTCGCAGTCTCGGATGGCGCGACCAGGGACGTCGGTTGTGTATTGGTCCCTGGTCTTTCGTCCTCGGTCGTTCCCAAAGCTTACTCGCCTTGGCGGCCAGGGTCAACGCCCACCGAGTATTAGCACTTTCGCCCAGGAGTGCTAGAATCTGGCGAAATTGGGTAAGAATCGGCCATCTCAACCCTCTTTGTACTTGACAGCATCTGAAACCGGTGTACAATATGCACTGAGATTAGCACTCTCGACGGAGAGTGCTAATTCTTGCGCAGTTAACACTACTCTCACTGTGGAGGTCAAGGTTATGAATCTCAAGCCCCTGGGCGACCGCGTCATCGTCGAGCCAATCGAGAAGGAAGAGATGACCGCGGCCGGTATCTACGTCCCCGAGACGGCCAAAGAAAAGCCGCAAGAGGGTCTGGTCGTCGCCGCTGGCCCCGGCCGCGTCAACGAGGAGACCGGCAAGCGTGGCACGATGGACGTGGCGGTTGGCGATCGCGTGGTCTACCAGAAGTACGCCGGCACCGAGATCAAGATCGAGAGCAAGAAGTACCTCATTCTCAGCGAGAAGGATATTCTCGCCGTCGTTCAGTCCTAACCCTCTTCCAAAGTCAATATCCCGGAGGATACTCCCTATGGCTAAGCAAATTGTGTACGGTGAGGATGCGCGGCGCGAGCTGAAGGCCGGCGTCGATGCCGTGGCGAACGCGGTGAAGACGACCCTCGGCCCCAAGGGCCGCAACGTCGCCCTGGACAAGAAGTTCGGCGCGCCCACCGTCACCCACGACGGCGTGACGGTGGCGAAGGACATCGAGCTGGAGGCCCCCTTCGCCAACATGGGCGCGCAGCTCATCAAGGAAGCCGCATCCAAGACCGACGACGCGGCCGGTGACGGCACGACCACGGCGACCGTCCTGGCCCAGGCCATCATCACCGAGGGCCTGCGTAACGTGGCAGCTGGCGCCAACCCGATGCAGATTCAGATCGGCATCCAGAAGGCCCGCGAGGCCATCGTCGACTACATCAAGACCACCGCCGTGCCCGTAAAGGGCCGCGAGGAAATCGCCCAGATCGCCACGATCTCGGCCGCTGACCCTGAGATCGGCAACCTCATCGCCGATGTCATGGACAAGGTCGGCAAGGATGGCGTCATCACCGTCGAGGAGAGCAAGGGTCTGGCTTTCGAGACGGAGTATGTCGAGGGTATGCAGTTCGACCGTGGCTACATCTCCCCCTACTTCATCACCAATCCGGAGCGGATGGACGCTGTCGTAGAGAATGCCCACGTTCTCATCACCGACAAGAAGATCTCCGCTGCTTCGGACATTGTCCCGATCATGGAGAAGCTGGTCCAGACTGGCCGCCGCGACTTCGTCGTGGTTGCCGAGGACGTCGAGGGTGAGGCGCTGGCGACGCTGGTGCTCAACAAGCTGCGCGGCACGTTCAACGCCCTGGCCGTCAAGGCTCCCGGCTTCGGCGACCGCCGCAAGGCCATGCTCGGCGACATCGCCATCCTGACCGGCGGCCTCGTCATCAGCGAGGAAGTCGGCCGCAAGCTGGAGACCGTCACCATCGCCGACCTGGGCCGCGCCGACCGCGTCATCTCCACTAAGGATGACACGACCATCGTCGGCGGCAAGGGCCAGGAGGGTCAGATCAAGGGCCGCATCGGCGAGATTCGCGCCCAGGTCGACCAGACGACCTCTGACTACGACCGTGAGAAGCTCCAGGAGCGCCTGGCCAAGCTGAGCGGCGGCGTGGCCATCATCCGCGTCGGCGCGGCCACTGAGACCGAGCTTAAGGAGAAGAAGCACCGCGTGGAGGACGCCCTGCGCGCCGCCCGCGCCTCGGTCGAGGAAGGCATCGTGCCCGGGGGCGGCGTGACCCTGGTCAACGCCCAGAACGCCCTGGCCGGCATCAAGCTCGACGGCGACGCCAACACTGGCGTGCGCATCGTGCGCCGCGCCCTCGAGGAGCCGATGCGCCAGCTGGCGGAGAACGCCGGCGCCGACGGCGCGGTCGTGGTGGACGACGTCCGCCGCGCCCATCGCGAGAACGGCAACAGCAACCGCAAGGGCTACAACGTCCTGACCAACGAACTGGTGGACATGGTCGAGGCTGGTATCATCGACCCGGCCAAGGTGACGCGCTCGGCCGTCGAGAACGCCGCCTCCATCGCCGCCATGATCCTGACCACCGAGGCCCTGGTGACCGACCTGCCGGAGAAGGAAAAGGCTGGCGGCCCGCCGCCCATGCCCGAGTACTAAGCCGACACCCCGTCAGCCTGACTCAGAGGCCCCTGCTGCATGGCAGGGGCCTCTTCCTATTAGCAAGAAATTATAGCTACTTTTGCTACGTGTTGCTCGCTGATGCTTGCATTTTATCGCAGGCCGTTGTACAATGGGTGGCAGCACAGCTCGCTGGATGGAGCGCCGCCGGTCGTGGGGATGGCCGCCGCGCTTCTTGCTCTCATCTCGAGGATGTTGGACAGGCCGGCCGCCCTGCATGCCTGACCACCGGAGGCCTCATCTATGCGCCGTGTCACCCTCTTGTCCCTGGGCGTCCTCGTTGCCCTGGCCTTGTTCCTGGGCGGCTGGACTCTCACGACTGTTAACTCTTCGGCCAGGCCCATCACCACTGT
>CAZJJF010000448.1:0-3069 GCA_964546245.1 uncultured Anaerolineales bacterium | reverse complement strand
ACGTACAGCTGGGCTGATGGCAAGTTCCTGCCCTGGCTCGGCACCGAGTGGAAGGTTGACGGTGACAACTTCATCGTCAAGCTCAAGGATGGTGTGAAGTGGAGCGACGGTAAGCCCTTCACGGCCACCGACGTGGTGACGACCTTCAACCTGGCCCAGCTGATGGCCCAGTCGGTGTGGAAGTACATCGATAAGGTCGAGGCCACGGACCCGATGACGGTCAAGTTCCACCTCAAAGACGCGAGCAGCGTCGCGCCCCGCTTCATCATGAAGACGCGCATTCGCCCCGACTCTGTCTACAAGGAGTGGGGTGACAAGGCGGCTGACCTGTTCAAGGCCGGCAAGACCCAGGACTCGGACGAGGTGAAGAAGCTCCGCCAGGACTTCACTGCCTTCCGTCCCAAGGACATGGTCGGCGCTGGCCCCTTCAAGCTCGACCCGGCGACCGTCACCTCGTCGCGGCTGGACCTGGTGAAGAACGCGGGCGGCCTCAACGCTGACAAGATTCCGTTCGACAAGATCGTGATCTTCAACGGTGAAACGCCGGACATCACCCCGGTCGTCATGCAGAAGGAAGTAGACTACGCGACCCACGGCTTCCCGCCCGCCACGGAGAAGGCCTACATCGACCAGGGTATCCGCATCATTCGCCCGCCGACGGTGAGCGGCCCGGCCCTCATGGTCAACTACACGGACAAGCGGCTGGCGAATCCCCTGGTGCGTCAGGCCATTGCCCACTCGGTCAAGCGCGACGAGAACGGCGCGGTGTCGCTGGGCAAGTCGGGTATTGCCACCAAGACCATGACGGGCTTCTCGGACAACATGGCGCAGCAGTGGATCAGCGCAGACGCCCTCGCCAAGCTGAACCAATACCCCTACGACCTCAAGAAGGCCGAGGAACTGCTGACCAAGGCCGGCTACGCTAAGGGCGGCGACGGCGTGTGGGCTGGCCCTGACGGCCGCCTGGAGTTCGAGCTGACGGCCCCGGCCGAGTTCGCCGACTGGTCGGCGGCGGCTGAGAACCTGGCCGCGCAGTTGACGGACGCGGGCATCAAGACCCAGTACCGCGGCGTCCAGTTCCAGCAGCACAACCAGGACGTTCAGCAGGGCAAGTTCACCATGGCCATCCGCGCCTGGGGCGCGGGCAACCCGCATCCGTTCTTCTCGTACGAGCAGGACCTGCTGGTCTACAACCCGCCCCTGTCGCCTGGGCCGGGCATGAGTTTCCCCTTCAAGCAGACCATCGATGGCAAGGAAGTTGACTTCAACGCCATGATTACGGCGACGGCCAAGGGTACCGATGAAGCAGCGCAGAAGAAGGCTGTGAGCGACCTGGCGGTGGCCTTCAACCAGATTCTGCCGATCATCCCACTGTGGGAGCGCTACGGCAACAATGCCTCTCTCGAGGGCGTGCGCGTGGCCGCCTATCCGCCCGATTCGGATCCGATCTGGAAGAACCCGGTGTATGCCGACAACCCAGTTACGATCCTGCTCATGGACGGCAAGCTGCCGCCGAAGTAAGCGACGTTGCGCGGTGTGGACCTGACGGTTCCACCAGCGAAGGGTGATGAACACGGGAGCCTGAGAGACGGAGTCTCCTCAGGCTCCCACCTTGCGGCAACCGGCCGCGTATGGCCGCTGCATGCCATCCGAGGCAGGTCGAGGCATCGCACCGCCGAGCCTACTTCCAGCAGGCCTGGCGTATCAGACGCAGCATCAGACCGCCGAAGGCAATTCGGCGTTGGGGAGAAAGGTCATGTCTCAACCGCTTGAAATGGTTCTGCTGGGCGCGGGGAACCGTGGCTACTACGCTTATGGTCCCTACGCCCTGCGTTACCCCGAGCAAGTACGCTTCGTCGCCGTTGCCGAGCCGGATGACGCCAAGCGCGAGCGATTCGCAAAGGCCCACGGCATCCCCGCCGAGCGCCAGTTCAGGTCATGGCAAGAGGTGCTGGCGGAGCCGCAGATGGGGGCGGCGGTGCTCAATTGCACGATGGACCGTGACCATCTACCGTCGGCGCTAGCGGCCCTGGATGCGGGCTACGACATGTTGCTGGAGAAGCCGATTGCTGCCCGCGTCGAGGACTGCGTGCGCATCGTGCAGGCGGCCGAGCGCAACGGGCGATTGCTACAAATCTGCCACGTGCTGCGCTACGCGCCCTTCTTTACCACGCTGGCCGACATCGTGCACTCTGGTCGCCTGGGCGAGATCATCAGTGTCAATCACAATGAGAATCTATCATATCTACACATGGCTCACAGCTTTGTGCGGGGTAACTGGGGCAATGCCGAGCGCAGCGCGCCCATGATTCTCGCCAAGTGCTGCCATGACCTGGACTACCTGATCTGGCTCATGGACAGCGCGCCGCTGACCCTGTCCTCGGTGGGCACGACCCAGTGGTTCCGCCACGACCGGGTGGGGCCGGACATCCCCGCCCGCTGCCTGGACGGCTGCCCCATCGCCGAGGAGTGCGGTTACTACACGCCGCGCATCTATCTCACCGACACACCTAACTTTATGGCCGCCGCGTTGGGAGCCGACACGAGCTACGAGGCGCGGCTGCACGCCTTGCAGACCGGCCCCTACGGCCGGTGCGTATATCGGTGCGACAACACCGTGGTCGATCATCAGGCGGTCAACATGGGCTTTCCCAGTGGCGCAGTCGTCACCCTCACTATGCAGGGTTTCTCCCATGTCGAGGGCCGCACGACTCGCATTGACGGCTCGCGGGCGACGCTGTTTGCCGACGATGCGAGCCACGAGATTCGTATCTTCGAGCACTATTCGGGGCCGGAGTGGCCTGCCCATCCGGCCAGCGTTTTCCAGGGTAAGGCTGAGGTGATTCATCCACCTGTGGCGAGCAGCGGGCACGGCGGCGGCGATTTTGGCCTGATGCGGGCATTCGTGCGGACGATGACGGAGGGCGCGCCGCCCGCCACGTCGGGACGGGTGTCGCTCGAGAGTCACCTGATGGCGTTCGCCGCCGAGGAGGCGCGGCTGAACAGAGTCGTGGTCAATATGGCGGAGTACCGCCAGCGCGCCGAGCAGTCGGCGCTGGCGACGGGTTG
>CAZJJF010000447.1:0-3079 GCA_964546245.1 uncultured Anaerolineales bacterium | reverse complement strand
TATGGTAGCGCCGGAGGGCAGCTATCTAGGCCTCGTGGCGTGGCGGTGGCCCCAGACGGTGAGATCTTTGTCGCCGATACGGGAAATCACCGTATCCAGCGTTTCACCGGCACGGGCAACTTCCTCGGCCAATGGGGCAGCCCAGGCGTTAACGCAGGCGAGCTGTCTTCACCGGTCAGCCTCACCATTGCAGCTGATGGTACGGTGTATGTCGCGGATTCAGATAACTCGCGCATCCAGCGTTTCACCGCTGTCGGGCAGTTTCTGGGTTCTGCCGGCCAGTATGGCTCTCGCCAGGGCGAGCTAGGGTGGCCCATCGGTGGTGTCGCGGCAGACAGCAACTCACTCTACGTCGCCGATACTGGGAACGATCGAGTCCAGGCATTCGCCGCCAATTACCGCGGCGACTGGCGGGGCGAGTACTTCGCGAACCGGTGGCTGGCGGGTCCCCCTGCCCTTGTTCGGGGGGACGCTACGATCAACTTCCAATGGCGCGATGTCTCACCCGACCCGGCGCTGGAGGCAGCCAGCTTCTCGGTGCGCTGGGAGCGTACCCTCTATCTGGACGCCGCCAACTATCGCTTCACTGTCACCGCCGACGACGGCGTGCGCCTGTGGGTGGACGAGAATCTGGTGATAGACCAATGGCAGGCGCAGGTGGCTACCTTCAGCGGCGATGCCCTGGTGGCGACCGGGTACCACCATATTCGCCTCGACTATTACCAGAGCGGCGGCTGGGCTCAGGTGCAATTGACCTGGGCGGCCGCCGCGCCCGCGACGGCCACACGCACGCCCACACCGACTGCCACCTGGACAGCTTATCCCACTCCGACGCCAACCACAACGGCCAGCCGCACGGCAACAGCCACACCGTCCAGGACGGCATCGATGACAGCGACCGCAACTGCAACGGCGACTGCTACTCCTGCCCCGACACGCACAGCCACTCCAAGCACCACCGCTACCGGCTCCGTCACACCAACACCGTCGCGTACTGGGACGCCAACACCGACCTCCACCCCCACGCGCGTAGCCTCCTTCGCGGCTTTTCTGCCGCTGTTGAGTCACGCCGCGTATGTGCAGCCTGCCAGCCTTAGCTTCGTTCCAGATCGCGTTGAGGTCAGGCCGGGCGAGACCTTCTCGGTGGACATCTCGATTGAAAATGTCATCGATCTCTACAGCCTCGACCTAACGCTTAGCTTCGACCCTACCGTGCTAGAAGTGGTTGATAGCGCGCCTGCTCTCGAGGGTACCCAGCTTCTGGCCGGATCGTTCCTGGATCCTGCCTTGAGCTATGTCGTCCGCAACCAGGCCGATAACCAGGCGGGCGAGATTGGCTACATCCAGACTCTTGTCGGTTCTGCCCATGGAAGGTCAGGCAGTGGTCGACTCGCGACGATTGTCTTCCGCGCGAAGCACGCCGGTATCACGTGGCTGCGTTTTATGAATCCGGTGCTTGCCGACGCGGCTGCTCACCCCATTGGAGTCGTCACAATTGACCGCTCTCTACGTATCGGCCCATTGACCTCACCGACATCGACGCCGACCCTCACGCCCACACCCCTCCTATTGTGCAACGCTGACTTCGAGACGGGGGCGTTCGAGCCTTGTTGGGCTCACGGCGGCCACCTGGCCCAGCGTGTGATCGATATCCTCAATGTGGGCGAGCCGAACCCGACAATGGAGATGCCTCGGGCCGGTCGCTACACCGCTGAGTTGGGAGATCCGAGCCTGGGGCCAAGCTTGCCGACAAAGACCGATATGCCCATCGGCAGCGCCTGGATGGAGCAGAGCTTCGCCGTCCCGGACACCAACGCACCCCAGCTCACGTTCTCGTACCGGATCGTGACATACGACGTGGCGACCGACAGGGATGGGCGGCGCTACGATGGCCTCCAGGTAACTGTGAACGGCATGGAAATGCTCTGGGAGGGGAACCAGCAGTCGGGGACTTCCCAACGCCGCCACGATCTGGGCTGGCGGGACCATAGCATCAACCTGGCCTCATGGCGGGGAGAGCGAGTGACGGTTCGGTTTGCCAACTGGAACGGCATCGAAGCGAGCGCGCCGGAGGCTGACCGCAACAATACCTGGACCTACGTCGATCAGGTCGAGGTACGTCCCTGACCCTTCCCCCGATTAGTGGTTCTCCCGCACTTGGCGTGAAGAGGGCTAGGCCGCGAGCATCACAAGTTGGCGCAAGAGAATCGAGGCTGGCTCACCCCCTACCTTTGGCGCTTGATTAGCGTCAGGCGGTTGAGCTGGCCTTCAAGTTGACCTCTGCTCCAGACCGCAGCCAAGAGGGCTCGGACTCAGTCATGGCATCGTGACTCCAGCCATCACCCCAGGAGCATGGGACACGGACGAGCGCGGACAAGCGCGGACGGAAGAGCCAACTCCCCCTATCTGTCTCATCGGTGGCCGTCCGCGCCCCGTTTACCCCGTCGGCTCGATCTCGTCCAGGTGAACGGTGAGAGATGGACCATCATCAGTCACGGCGGTCCTGGTCGTCGGGGACAACGTCGTTCATGATATCCTCTCTTCGAGCCTCGTGGGCGCGAGGTAGGCTGAGAACAGGCTCATTCACCTACCTCGCGCAAGAGATCGTCCGGGTTCCAGATCTGTTCAGCGATCAGGCGATAGAGATGACTGCGTTCGTCGAAGTTGGACTCCTTGAAATGTTCGTAGGGGCGGAAGGGTAGACCGCTACGGGCTACAAACTTCTTGAACCCCGGATGGTTCTCGTAGCAACTGTTATGAAGCGACCAGGCCAGGATGTTGTGGTGTGGGTACTTCTCAACCTTCTTCTCGAAGGGATGCGCGCCATAGCTGGCATTGAAGCTCTTGGGCAACAGGAGCAGGCCGCCGATGCGGTTGCGATGCTCGCCGAAATCGCTACGATGGGAGAACTCGTCGGTATGCTCCTCGAACTTGTCGGCCCAAATATGCTCAACTTCGAAGCGGTCCTTGATCGCATCACTGACGTACTTCACGTAGCTCGACTCTTCGCCAGACTCGATGCCTACATAGTCAGTGATGCGAGCCAGAATGCGATGAAGATACCAACGGTTCTGCTGGT
>CAZJJF010000446.1:2806-3101 GCA_964546245.1 uncultured Anaerolineales bacterium | reverse complement strand
GCCAGCAAGACCCGCGCCAAGTGCCAGAGTTGCGAGCGCTGGGTAGACCTGGACAAGCTGGAAAGCGCCGAACTGGCCGAGCCGCACCCCACCGCTGCCAAAACCAGCGCGGCATAGACCAATCCGACAGACCTGACAGGTTTCTGAAAGCCTGTCAGGTCTTGTGTTATTCCACCGCCGCGCGCCCGCTGCCAGGGCCGCGCCGTCGGCTTGGGTTCGAGATAACCCCAATTGCGGTTCTATGCTATAATTCCTCAACTCTTGCATGTTCGCAATCGAGGAGGATTGGATGAAG
>CAZJJF010000446.1:645-2796 GCA_964546245.1 uncultured Anaerolineales bacterium | reverse complement strand
GAGTATCCCGTCGAGAGCATCCGCAACTTCGTGCTGCTGGGCCATAGCGGCTCGGGTAAGACGTCGCTGGCCGAAGCGATGCTCTTCGCGTCGGGCGCGACGACGCGCCTGGGAAAGGTCGAGGAAGGCACAACTGTCTCCGACTTCGAGCCGGAGGAGCTTCGCCGTCACATTTCTGTCAGCGCCGCCGTTCTGCCGCTAGAGTGGAAAGGGCATAAGATCAATCTGATTGACGCGCCTGGCTACACTGATTTCGGTGGCGAGGCGAAAGGCGCGATTCGCGCGGCGGATGCGGCCCTGTTGCTCGTGGACGCCTCGGCCGGTGTCGAGGTCGGCGCCGAACTGGCGTGGAGCTACCTGGAAGAGGACAACCTGCCGCGCGCCATTGTCATCGCTAAGATGGACCGCGAGAACGCCCGCTTTGAGCCGGCTCTCGCCAGCGTCCGCGAGGCGTTTCAGGGCAACTTCGTCGTGCTGCATCTGCCGGTCGGCGCGCAGCATGATTTCAAGGGCGTGGTTGACCTCGTTCGCCACCAGGCCTACCTGGGCGATAAGGGTCAGGCGGGCGATATTCCCGGCGATCTGAAGGCGCCGGCAGAGCAGGCCTTCAGCGGCCTGGTCGAAGCCGCCGCCGAGGGCAACGACGAGCTGCTGATGAAGTATCTCGACGGCGAGACGTTGACCGACGCCGAGGTCGACGCCGGGCTGCGCGAGGCCGCCAGGAGCGGCAAGGTCATGCCTGTCTTCGCCGTGGCGGGTACGGCGCAGAAGGGTATCCAGTCCCTGCTGGACGCCATCGTGACTTACCTGCCCTCGCCGAAGGATGCCGCACCCCGCACGGCGGTCAACCCGGCTACCGGTGAGACAGAGACGCTAGAGGCGAACGCGAATGGCCCCCTCGCCGCCCAGGTCTTCAAGACCGTCGCCGACCCTTACGGCAAGCTGTCCTATTTCCGCGTCTTCTCAGGAACCATCCACTCCGACGCCCGCGTCTGGAATGCGCGATCCAGCGCCGAAGAGCGACTGGGCCAGCTGCATATTCGGCGCGGTAAGGAGCAGATCGCCGTCCCCCAACTCGTCGCCGGTGACATCGGCGTGGCCTTGAAGCTCGACAGCACCCAGACCGGCGATACCCTGTGTGAGCGCGGCCATCCGCTGCAGATCGGCCCCATCGCCTACCCTAGCCCTCTGTTCATGGCATCCCTGGCTCCCAAGACCAAGACTGACCTCGACAAGATGGGTAGCGCGCTCCAGCGTCTGCTGGAAGAAGATCCCACCCTCAAGATGCGCCGCGACCCGGAGACCGGCGAGACGATCATCGAGGGCATGGGCGACTCTCACATCGACGTGGCGGTGCGCAAGATGCAGCAGAAGTTTGGCGTCAACCTGGACGTGGGCGTGCCGAAGGTTCCCTACCGCGAGACCATTACGCGCAGCGTGCAGCAGCACGGGCGTCACAAGAAGCAGAGCGGTGGGCGCGGGCAGTTCGGCGACGTGTTCATCCGCTTCGAGCCGCTCGATCGCGGGACGGGCTTCGAGTTTGCCGACGAGGTATTCGGCGGTTCCGTGCCGCGCCAGTACATCCCGGCCGTCGAGAAGGGCCTGCGCGAGATCATCGACGCCGGCGTCCTGGCCGGATACCCAACCGTCGATTTCAAGGCCGCCCTCTACGACGGCTCGTCGCATCCGGTGGACTCCTCCGAAATGGCCTTCAAGCTGGCGGCTCACCTGGCTTTCAAGGAGGGGCTACCCAAGGCAGGTCCCGTGCTCCTGGAGCCAGTGATGCACGTCAACATCATCATCCCGTCGCAGTACGCGGGCGACATCATGGGCGACATGAACCACCGCCGTGGGCGGGTGCTGGGCATTGACCAGCAGGGAACCAAGACGGTCATTGAGGCCGAGGTGCCCCAGGCCGAGATGATGCGCTACGCCACTGACCTGCGCTCCATGACTCAGGGGCGCGGCATCTACAATATGGAGTTCGCACGCTACGAGGAAGTGCCGCCGCATCAGACGCAGCAGATCATCGACACGCGCAAGAAGGAACTCGCCGAAGAGCGAGGCTAGGCCGGATATGTGGGGCGTGAAAACTGAAACAGCTGGACCCCGTTGACCCCCCACCGCGAACGGTGTCCCAAAACAGGTTTG
>CAZJJF010000446.1:0-635 GCA_964546245.1 uncultured Anaerolineales bacterium | reverse complement strand
CTCAGGTTGTCCCTAACGATGTTAGCGCCTGTGAGCGGTTGCCACAGGGAGGACTCATGATCAACCCCACCAACTACCCCGGCCGCGGCAAAGTCGCCATCGTGCGGACCCGGCCCGAGACCGTGCTAGACGACTACGAGCGCCTGATGCACCTGGCCGACTACCAGGCCGCCCTGCCTAAGGACAAGGATACCTTTCTCAAGATCAACATCTCCTGGCAGACCTGGTATCCCGCCTGCTCCAGCGCTCCGTGGCAGGTCGAGGGCGTCCTGCGTACCTTGCTGCGCGACGGCTATCCGGGCGACCGCATCATGGCCGCCCACAATCGTACCGTTGTGGTCGATGCCTACGTCGGCGAGCGCAATAACGGCCACAAGGCCGTCGTCGACAAGTATGGCATCCGCAACGTCCACCTGTACGAGCCGGATGTGGAGTGGGTGCGCTACGAGCCGAAGACGCCGATGCTGGTGCTCAATCAGGTATTCCCCGATGGTATCTTGCTGCCCAAGCCTTTCTTCGACACCAACATCATCCAGTTGCCGACAGTCAAGACCCACGTCTTCACTGTCATCACGGGCGCAATGAAGAACGCCTTCGGCGGCCTGCTCAACGAGAAGCGTCACTGGACCCACGCC
>CAZJJF010000445.1:0-3104 GCA_964546245.1 uncultured Anaerolineales bacterium | reverse complement strand
GGCCTCGGACTCGTCACGAGCGGGGATGAAGACGTCGACGACGCGCAGACCCGCGGGCCCAGTGCGCGCGCCGTGGTAGACGTGGGGGAGACTGGGCAGGGTCTGGCCGGGGCCGACGGTGATCGCGCCATCGTCGAAAATGAGGTCGATGCTGCCCTCCACGACGATGACGATCTGGGCATGCGGGTGATTATGGCGGGCAAGGTCCTGGTCAGGGGCGAACTCCCACCAGACGGCTGTTCCGCCGACGAGGGGAATGACGGCCCAGCGAACGCTGGGGGTACGCTGCAGGATGTCTTCGGGTTGGGGAGCGACGAGGCGGGGGGCGGTGGGGGATGACATGGCAGGCCTCCTGAGGCTGGGTAGCGGGCGACAAAGAATTGACGGGTTGAGGCCGGGGGCGGCCAGGGTCTTGATATTACAGCACAGATGTGCTACAATGGCGGCGTAACCAAATGGACGCGGGCGCCGCTGGCGAAAACACTTCGAGGCGGCCTGCTCTTCTCATGGCGAGAGGGGCGGGCCGCCTTTCTGGTTGCCAGGGGCGGGGGCGGTCGGCGTGGGCGTCTCGGTCAGCAGGCCAAAGTCCCGTTGCGGATCGGCGAGGAGGGCGGCGGTATTGGCCTCCTGGTAGAGGGTCGTGTAGCCACTGGCCGTCGCGGAGAGGATGACCTGCTCACAGCCAGCCAGGTACGCGGCCGGGACGAAGAGACTGTAGTCGCCGTTGGCATCCGTGACCGCGCTAAAGGTGCGCGGCACGCACACGCTGACGCCAACGTAGGCGTTGGGGATGCCGGCCGATGTTCCTTGCAAGGCATCGTAGACGCGCCCGGCGAGGGTCAGGTCCGGCGGCTCTGCCGTCGGCGATGGGGTCGCGGTCTCGGTTTCGGTCGCCGTGGGCGTGGGCGTCGGGGTGGTGGTGGGCGTGGGCGTCCCGGTGGGCATGGACGTTACGGTCTCCGTCGGGGTGGCGGTGGCGCTGTCGGTGGCCGTTGGCGTAGGGGTGAAGGTGGGTGGCCCGACGTGCAGCGCGAAATCGCGCTGGGGCTGAGCGACAAGGTCCCCCACATCGACGCGCTCGACGATGGGCTGATAGCCGTTAGCGAGCACAGACAGGCTCACCGTGCTGCAACCGGCCAGGTAGTCGGCGGGCACGAACAGACTGTAGTGGCCCGCCGCGTCGGTGAGGGCGCTGAAGGTGCGGGGGACGCAGACCGTGACGGCGACACGGGCGCCGGGGATGGGGGCCGAGGGGCCAACCGCCGCCTGGTAGACCAGGCCGGTCAGGGTCAGGCTGGCTGGGGTGGCCGTTGGGGTCACACTGGGGGTAGGTGGCGGAGCCGCGCCACGGGCGATGAGGGGCAGGAAGAGCCAGATGGCGGGCGTGGCTGTCTCGGTGGGGGTGGCGGTGATGTCGGGGGTAGTGGGAGCCGCCGCCTGACTGAGATACACCAGGCCGCTGAGGTTCACAAGGACGGCGAGGAGGGCAAGGATGGCGGCGATAGATCGCATGCCTCGTCCTTTCAAGCGCACCAGGCGGTGTCGATCACGGGAAGAGCAGGCCCAGGTCGCGCATCTCGCTACGCAGGGTTCCCTGCTGCAAGTCGTCGAGGCCGATGGCGGGATCGATGGCGAAGCCGGGCGTGTCGCCGAGGCGGCGCGCGAAGGCCGCGACGAGGGCCGCCCAGTCCTCCGGCCCCACGTCGTCGAGGGCGGTGCGGGCGGCGCGGCCCGTCTCGGCGGCGAGGTAGATGCTGGCATCGAAGAAGCGGCGCACATCATCGTCGCGATGGACGAAGCGGCGCGGGCCGTCCCAGGCGAACTCGTGGCCGAGGGCGAGGGTGGTCACGTCGAGGGCGGCGAGGCGGGCGAGGCTGGCGCGGTATTGGTCGCCGGAGTGGAAGTAGGCAGGCAGGCCCGCGTCCCCCGCGCCGCAGCCCTGCACGGCGTCGGAGACGAGGAGCAGGCGCTGGGATGGCTCGTAGAGGCAGACCATGCCGGCCGAGTGGCCGGGGGCGTGAATCACCTGGAAGGTGAAGCCACCCAGGTCGATCCCCTGGCCGTCGCTGAGCAGGCGGTCGGGCGGGTAGCCCAACAGGCCCATGTCATCGGGATGGATGAGCACCGGCGCGCCACTGGCCGCCTGAAGCGCCGCGTTGCCCTCCACGTGGTCCCAGTGGCCGTGGGTATTGATGATGAAATCAATATCGGCGATGTCTGCGCCGAGGCTGTCGAGGGCGGGCTGCATGGCGGCGGGCATAAACGCGCCGACGCCGGTGTCGATGACGGCCAGTCGCCAGCCCCGAGCCAGGGTCACGGCCGTGTCGATAGGCCCCTGACCGAGCGGGCAGGCGGCGATAACGACGCCGGGGATGACCTCGATGCTGCGATAGTCGGACATGGGCCACCTCGGTGAAGGCGAAACGCACTGGGGTCCATAGTAGCACGAGATAGGCGAAATGGCGAAACGAGGGAGGCATGATGGGTGAAGAAGCCTGTCGGGTGCGGCTGAGTGGGGCGCTGGCGGCGCAGGGCGGCCCGGGCGCGAGCTATCGCGTGACGGTGATCGCGGCGGGGGCGGCCAACGGCTGGGACTGGCCGGCCGAGACGCTGCGGGCGGCGGCCGGGGCCGGCCTGTTCGCGGAAATGCCCAGCTTCTTGGACCACCGCCACGACCCGACGCTGATCGGGGCGCGGAGTGTGCGCGACCTGTGCGGCATGGTGGTCGATGGCGTGTATGACGCCGAGCGGGGCGCGGTGCGGGCGGTGTTTCGCGCTGTCGGGCCGCTCGGCGAGTGGGTGGACCGGCTGATTCGGGACTCGCTGGCCGAGCAGGCCGCCGACCGACCAGTCCCCCCGCTGGGGCTGAGCATCGACGTGAGCTTTAGCGCCACGGGGCGGCGCGTCGAGCGGATCGTGCGCGTCCACTCGGCGGATGTGGTGTATCACCCGGCGGCCGGGGGCGCGTTTGAGGCGAGATTGACTGTCGGGGAGCGTGAAGCGTGGAGCGTAGAGCGATCCGCAGGCCTTTCGCTCCACGCTCTACGCTCTACGCTTCACGAGACACAGGAGGACACGATGACGGAGACAAATGTGATGGTCGC
>CAZJJF010000444.1:0-3112 GCA_964546245.1 uncultured Anaerolineales bacterium | reverse complement strand
TGGCGGCCAGCTCGATCGCCAGGGGCAGGCCGTCCAGCCGCCGACAGATGTCAACCACGTCCCGCACATTCTCTTGCGTCAGCGCGAAGTCCGGCTGGAGGTCACGGGCACGTTGAAGGAACAGGTCGACCGCGGCGTATTTGGCAGCTTCCTCGACGCCGGGAAAGTAAGCCGGATCAGGAATGCTCAGCGGCGGGACGGGGAAGTTCTGCTCGCCGCGCAGGCGGAGGAGAGTGCGGCTGGTGACAAGCGCCTTGAGCATGGGCGCGCTGGCGACAAGCTCGGCCGCGAGGGGACCCGCATCGAGGACATGCTCGAAGTTGTCGAGCACGAGGAGCAGGCGCTTGTCGTGCAGTCTCTCCTTGAGGCTGTCCACCAGGGGTCGAGTATCGGCGTCGCGCACATCAAGGGATCGGGCAATGGCCGAGGCGACGAGGGTCGCGTCGAGGACAGGCGCCAGATTGACGACGTACACGCCATCCGGAAAGGCGGCGAGCAGGTCGGCGGCTACCTGTAAGGCCAGGCGGGTCTTGCCTACGCCTCCGACACCCGTCAGCGTGACGACGCGCAAGTCGTGACGGGCCAGCAAGTCCTTGACCGCAGCGATATCTGCCTCACGGCCAACCAGGGGCGTCGGCGCTGACGGCAGGTTGTGGGGAGTGCGTCTCGCCGTGTGAAACGCCGCCCTGCCGCTGGCCGAGACCGGCGCGGCAACCGAGTCGGCCTCGTCCCGCGCGAAGCGGACGAACTCCTCGCGCTGGTCAGGCTCAATCGCCAGGGCGACAGCGAGGCGGACGGCCAGCTCCGCGGACGGTCGCCGCTCGTCTGCCTCCACCTTGCGGATGGTTTCGCCCGCGTAGCTGGTCAGGCGGCCTAGCTGGTCCTGGGTCAAGCCCAGGCTGAGGCGACGCCGCTTCAGCCACTGACCGAAGCTGAGATGAGCGGCCATGCTTCCTCCCTCACTCATCGGCCGGTGTCCCACTCCGTGTCCCGCTGCTGTCCCGCCCAGCGGTTATCGGCGCACCTTTGATTCTGCTTCAATGGTGATAGACAGTCAAACACCCGCAGCCGACGTCTACGTGATAGGCGCCGAGTACCACGAAAGGAGGCTGACCATGTCCACGAAGCTGATGTCGCCCCGGGGTCTACAGAGAGCAGCGGTGCGTGTCGTAGGGATGCTGGTGGTGGTCGTGGCGCTGGTGGCGGGTTTCGGTGGCTGGTGGGTGGCCCAGGAGCAGCCGGCGTTGCCGGCCACAACAACCATGCCAGCCCGCGAGCCGGCGTTCGCCTTCGCCGAGCAGCAGCGGCGCGCGGTGGCGGAGAGCGTTGGCCCGGTTGGGGCGGTGAGGCTGGCGGCCGCCGGCGAGGCCGTCACCGAGGCGAACGGGGCCGCCTGGGTCGGCTCACCTGGCCACGACACCGCCGCGGTGACCACGATGGCATCAGCAGCCGACATCCTCGCCTTCCACGAAACCCAGATGGCTCGACTCCGGGACGTGGTGGGTGAGGCAGGCTTGCAGCGACTGCTGGCGGTGGGGCACTAGACCCTAAAGGTCTGGGAGATCTTTAGGGCCTGCCTTCTCCCCATGCCTCGGCTGCCCCAAGCAGCCGCGCCAGGTCGTCGCGTGTCATACCCAGCGCCTGTGAGAGGACCAGAGAACGATGAATCCTTCGATTTCTGGCCCCCGTTCTTATCCGCGTCCTGTCCCGGTTCTTATCCCGGTTCTTATCCCGCGGATCGGGTGTCGCTTGCCTGCCACCTGTGATTGAATGGACATCAGAGAGACTTACCCACACCAGCCGAACCGGTCGGCATCTCAGCGCCCATCATCGCCGAGACGGCAGCCACCACGCCGAGTGAGATGGCCCGCCTGGCGCAGCTCGACACGCAACTCTATCCACCCGCCCCGTCCTCGGCCGTGGACGGCATCGCCCTGCCGGCGCAGGCCGGACACCAGTAGAGGAGACCCGACTCATGAGACGACTGATCGTTCTGACGACCCTCGGCGCCTTATTGGCCCTGCTGCTCCCCGTCGGCGTGGCCTTCGGTCAGCAGCCCCCGCCCGGCCCCACCGTTCGGTATCAGACCAAGTTCGAGGTACCCAATCCGCCCGCCGAGTTCGAGGTCGTCCAGATGGTCCTCGACTTCGCCCCCGGCGCGTGGACACCACCGCATACGCACGGTGGAACTCTTTTCACCACCGTGATGGAGGGGGAGACAACAGTGCGCGGGAAGAGCGGCGAGCAGAAGTACGGCCCCGGCCAGACCTTCGTCGAGATCCCCGGCGAGGTGAATGAGGTCGGCAATAGCGCCGCGGCCATGTCGCGCGTTCTGACCAGCGCGCTTCTACCCACGGGAGCGGCGCTGACGACCATTCAACAGAGCGGCAGTCAGCAACCCCCACCTGGCGCGACCACCGTGTATCAATACAAGAGCGAGGTTGTCAAGCCGACTGGCCCGTTCGAGGTGATTCACCAGGTGCTCGACTTCGCGCCGGGCGCCTTCACGCCCCTCCACTACCACGGCGGCCAGGACTTCGTCACCGTTGTGGCAGGCGAGCAGATCGTGCGCCAGGATGGCGCCGAGCGGCGGCTCAAGGCCGGCGAGACCTGGACCGAGGCGATCGGTCAACATACGGTGGCGGGGAACCCAGGCCCCGAGAACCTCAATGTCGTAGCGACCTTCCTGCTGCCGAAAGGCGCGCAACTGACGACGCCGGTCCAGGGGGATGCAGCCGCCCCAGCCATGCTACCCAAGACAGGCGAGGCTGACCCTCGCGCTGCGCCCGCCTGGCTGCTGCTCGTGGGGGGCAGCGCCCTGCTCGCCGCTGGGTGGTTAGCTCGACGGCGGCCTCGTCAGGCCTGATGCGAGCCACCTGAGACAAGACAGGTAGAGCCAGACCGAATCTTGCGCATGTCGGGGTACAACCGACCGGTGTTGTGTGTGGGACGCTGTGGTGAAGCGCAGCCGCGCCGCCTGTTAGGCCGAGGGGCTGTACTCACCACTCACGCAGGTCGTGGCGGGGCTGCGCCGCCGCGCGCCGCGAGAGCAGCCCTGACAGGTTTCTGAAAACCTGTCAGGGCTGCTCCTCCTACCCCTTCGCCTCGATTC
>CAZJJF010000443.1:0-3116 GCA_964546245.1 uncultured Anaerolineales bacterium | reverse complement strand
TGACCCTTGAGTCAGTGACGTTGAGCTCGGACGGCCACCACAGCGACCAGGAGAATGAGGACTCCTGTCAGGGCTGCGAAGACCGTCACGAGAAACTCCGCGCTGCCTCGCTCCAGAAAGGGCAGCAGTAGCAGCGACATGGACAGAACCATTGCGCCCATGGCGAAGATGGCCTTGCCCAACTCGGCGGGAATCACGCCGCGCGCTCTCGCGCTACCACCTGGCCGGTGGCGACGTGGCACGCCACCACGTGATTCTCACCAATAGGTAGCAGCGCCGGCTCCACCACATCGCACATCCCCTCGACAAACAGGGGGCAGCGCGGGTGGAAGGTACAGCCAGGGGGCAGCGCCGTCAGGCTAGGAATGTCCTGGCTGCGCAGGGCGAGACGCTGCTTCTCACGCGTCAGCAGCGGATCGGCCTCGGGAACGGCCGACAACAGAGCGCGGGTATAGGGGTGTTCAGGCTCGTTGATGACCCTGGGGGTCAGCCCGCTCTCCACCACGCGCCCCACGTACATGACGGCAATGCGCCCGCGCCAGGCGAAATACTTGGCGACTGCCAGGTCGTGGGTGATAAACAGGAAGCCCACCCCTAGCCGATCGCGCAGGTTGCCCAACATCTGCAACAGCGACACGCGAATCGACACGTCCACCATCGACACCGACTCATCGGCGACGATGAAGCTGGGATTGACCGTCAGCGCGCGCGCCACCGACAGGCGCTGGCGCTGACCGCCACTCAACTGGTGGGGATGCTTGTCGTAGAAATCCTCCACGGGCGCCAGGTCTACCGTATCGAGCAGCTCGTAGATGCGCTTCCGCAGATCGTGGCGCGAGCGCGCTAGCCCATGCCGCTGGAGAGGCGAAGCCAGAATCTGCGACACCGTCTGCACCGGGTTGAGCGAGGCATACGGGTCCTGATGGATGAGCTGCACGGCGTGGCGGTAGCGCGTCCACTCCTGCTTGTCCATCTTCCAGATGTCTTTCCCCTGATACAGCATTCGGCCACTGGTCGGCGGGCGCAGGCCAACCACCATTTTACCCACCGTGGTCTTGCCGCAGCCGCTTTCCCCGACGAGGCACATGGTCTCACCCTCGTTGATCGCCAGCGACACGCCATCGACGGCGCGGACAGGCTGATCCTTCCAGGAGAAGACCTGACTGACGTTCTCCAGTTCAATGAGGGACGCGCTCATATGCCCTTCCTATGCGCTTCCGCCGCGCGCTCAGGCTGCAACAGCCCACGGGCCAGCAGGTCGGCGCGCACTTCATCGGTGAAATGGCAGGCCGCCAGATGATTGTGGCCCACTGTGCGCAGTTGCGGCTCGACCTCGCGACACAGGTCGGTGGCGTAGGCGCAGCGCGGGCCAAACTTGCAGCCGGGCGGTGGCTCAATCAAATCCGGCGGTGAGCCTTCCACCGATGTCAGCTCCGCGTACGCGCCGGTGACCGTGGGAACAGCGTGAATCAGCCCCGCCGAATAAGGATGGCCAGGCTGATAGAAGATGTCGTGCACCGAGCCTAGCTCGATGATGCGTCCCGCGTACATGGTCGCGATGCGGTCGGCCAACTCAGCCGCCACCGACAGGTCGTGGGTGATAAAGATCATCGAGAAGCCGAGTTCCTTCTTGAGCCGCCGCAGCACGTCGATGATGGTGCGCTGCGTGATCACGTCCAGCGCCGTCGTCGGCTCGTCAAGGATGAGAATCTGTGGGTTGAGAAGCAGACTCATGGCAATCAACACACGCTGACGCATGCCGCCCGACAATTCGTGGGGGAAAGCGTCAATGACGCGCTTTGGATCCAACTGCACCAGCCGTAGCAACTCGATACCCCGCTCGCGTACGTCGCGGGCATTGGCCGGGCCGTGGGCGCGCACCGTGTCGTACATCTGGTCGGAGATGCGCAGTACTGGGTTGAAGGCGTTCTGCGCGCCCTGGAACACCATGGCGCATTCGGCCCAGCGATACTGGCGCAACTCCTCCGACCGTAGCTCCACCACATCCATCTTCTTCTCGCCGCGCTGATAGTAGATGTGACCGGCGCGGATGGTCGCCTGCTTGACGAGTAGCCGTACCAGGCTAAGACCGAGGGTCGTCTTGCCACAGCCGCTCTCACCAACCAGGGCGATGCTCTCAGCATTGTGCAGGTCAAAACTAATGTCGGCTACGGCCTTGACCGTGCCACGCCGCGCCTGATAGTCTACGGCGAGGTTGCGCACGGCCAGGCACACATTGTCGGACAGTTCGGGCCAGGCTCCATTGGCAGGTGTGGGTGGCATAGGCGCCCCTTTAGTGAAAAGATGTCAGCAGCCGGCAGTCAGGCGATAGGCAAAGCTTGAGACGTGATGCGTGAAGCCCCTGGGCTGTTCTCACGTTTCACGAGCGAAGCCGTGGGTTGAAGACCTCCGCCACGCCACGCTCCAACGCGACGAGACTCAGCTGGAAGAAGGAGATAGCGAGGACGGGAGCCATGATGTACCAGATGCTATCCCGCGCGAAGATCGCGCCGCGCGTGTAGGCGAAACGGAGCATGATGCCCCAGTTGGTACCGGCCAGCGGGACCAGCCCCAGGAAGACCAGGGCCGTCTGGAAGTACATCGCCGACGTGATGGCGAGGATGAAGTTGATGGTCAGGTAGCTGACCATATTGGGCAATACCTCGCGGGTAACGATATGTGTCGTGCCCAGGTCCAGCACCCGTGCCGCCTCCACGAAGTCACGCTGCTTGATGGAGAGCACCTGGGCGCGGACGGCGCGCGTCAGGCTGGCCCAACTGAGAAGCCCGATAATTAAGATGAGCGTCGCAGGGCCGCTGACACGGATGAAGGCAGCCATCACGATGAGCAGCGGCAGCTGCGGGATAGTCAGCCAGACATCGGTCAGCAGCATCAACGTCGAGTCTACCTTGCCGCCCATGACGCCGCTGAAGCCGCCCAGAGCCGTGCCGACCAGCGTCGACACGACCGCGGCCCCCACCGCCACGACAATTAGCTCGCGCCCACCGTGAACGATCTGCGAGAACACGTCCTTACCCTGGCTGTCATAGCCAAAGGGATGCAACAGGCTAGGCGGCGCGTAGATCAAGTCCACCTTGACTGTCTCATCGAGAGGG